>JABDNM010000066.1 GCA_013043825.1 Flavobacteriaceae bacterium | reverse complement strand
AAATTGATAAGAGTAGTTATTGTTTAAACAAAGAGGCTCTTTTGCTTAAGTCCTGGATCAACTTTTCCTCCTCTTCACTTTCCAAAAGTACATTGTATCCCTTCCAGAATTCTTTATTGTACGGCTGGGTTGAAAAAATATCTTCAGACCATTCTTTTTTCAGTGCCTGGCTTACGGCCGTTGAGTCTCGAATAACTTCCGTGAACAATATCTCTTGAATGGTATAGTAAAACTGTTCCTCGCGGTCGCGTTTCAATTCATTTTCCTTTTTTGTCTTTTTGTCTGAAGAACGATCTCCCACTTTTACCAATTTAGGAGTTTCATAATACAGGTAGTTGGGATACATCTTACCGTCGTATTCTTTGTAGCTCATCGTGAGACGATGGTTGACCAGGGTATCGAATAAACTCTTGCTTCGCCTTCTTTGAGCCTCTGAAGCAGCTACTAATTCATATTCGATCTTTTTGATGGCGTAGTTATCCCAGTATATGAAAATCCAGCCGCGAGCCTCATAACCCTCGTTAAAGATGTTCCTGGTATTCAATCCAACATAATCCGAACTCTTCATGATCTCTATCTTATAGATCTTCCTTTCGTCATCGACCAGGACAGTATCCAACCTGAATTGATGCTTGTCCAAAACCTTGTCTCCAAACAACGCTTGCCGTGCATTTGAATTTCGAACCAGGTTCAAGCGACCTTTAAATAAATTTTCCAGGCCGTTCACACGTCGGTCATTCCATTTAATGGCCTTGATAAGCGAGCCAACCTGGATGGTATCGCGTCTCAAATTTTTAGCCCTTAGGTTTCGGTTGTTGGTGGCGTTTTTTAAATAGGCTGCATAGGCAAACAAGCTATCCACATCCCGAAGATCATAGCTCTTGCGAGTTTCATCCACGTTTATCTTAAGATTATCTTCTGAGCCAGATGCATAGCTGGAATCGTAAAGTGTGATAGCACTTTCTATAAGCCATTTGTATTCCTTTTTATTTCGCTCCCGGTGTCTTAAAAATCCTTTCTGCAGATACGGCTCCTCCGGAAGGTTCATATCCAACCGCTCGAGAGCTTTCAACACAATATCATTTCCCGTTTTTGGCCTGGTCTCAGCGATTAGAATGATCTCGTCCAGGGAGGCGATATCTTCTTCCAGGAAGACTTCCATGGAATCGTCAAACTCATTTACCAGCGTCTTATAACTCTTGTAGCCTATGGAAGATATGACCAGGGTGTCATTTTGGAATTCGTTCGGAACTTGAAGTACGAATTTCCCATCTGCGTTACTTACCGTTCCAATGGTGCTGTTCTTTACATAAATGCTGGCACTCTCAATGGGAAGGAAGGTTGTAAAATCGACGATCTTGTTTTTTATCTCCGTCTGTCCCGATGCAGTTAAACCGCAAGCGGTGAATAGTAAAACAGGGATAATTTTAATAAGCGAGTTTCTCATTAGTTAGGACTGAATTAATGCTTCTTGAGATAGAATGCAAACACCGGACCAGAATTTTCAGGTTGCAGGTTTGTAGCTCTTTCCGTCGATCACGATCTTGGCGATAATCTCTTTGAGTATCTCGGAAGTACCTCCCCCTATGGGACCTAATCTGCTGTCCCTTAGATTTCGGGCCAGGGGATATTCTTCCACATAGCCATAACCCCCAAGCAACTGCAGACATTCATAAGCCACCTCATCGGCCACTCGGGTCGAGATCAATTTGGCCATACTGGCCTCTTTTACCACATATTCTTTGTTACCCATGCGCTGGGAGGTAACATAATTAAAGGTCTTACACATCTCAACCTCGCTCACCATGGTCGCTACCCTATGTCGCAACGCCTGGAATTTGTCCAGGGAAGTACCAAACGCGGTACGTTCCTTCATATATTCCAATGTATATTCAATAGCCCATTCACTTCGGGCGTGAGCGTTGATCGCCATTACCATACGTTCCAACGCCAAATGTTGCATCAAATAACTGAATCCTTTCTTTTCTTCTCCAAGCAAATTGGTGGCCGGTACACGAACATTGTCAAATGCGATCTCTGCCGTATCACTTGCTCGCCATCCCAGTTTATCCAGCTTAGTCGCCGAGATTCCGGGGGTATCACGGTCCATGATAAACATGCTTATGCCTTTATTTCCCAATTCAGGATGAGTCTTAGCCGAAACCACCAGGTAATCACTGTATATCCCGTTGGTAATAAAAGTTTTGGAACCATTGATGATATAATCATTCCCATCCTTGACAGCCGTCGAGCGCATGCCGGAAACATCGCTGCCTCCAAAGGGTTCGGTGATACATAAACAACCTATTTTATCGCCACTGATACTGGCAGGCAGATATTTCTCCTTGATCGCATCACTCCCCTCCGCTGCAACATGGGTCATAGCCAGGTAAGGGTGTACCCACATCGCTGCGGCAAACCCGCCACTATTCACCCGTTGTAATTCCTCCAGGTAGATGACCAGGTAGAAAACATCCAGGTCAAGGCCACCGTATTTTTCTGGGTATGAAATTCCGAAGTAGCCCATTTCACCCATCTTCTTCCAAATGAAACGATCGATGGTCCCGGTCTTTTCCCACTTATCGATATGTGGAACCACTTCCTTCTTTAAAAAATCTCGAAAGCTTTTTCTGAAGAACTCATGTTCTTCCGTAAAATACATCTTGCTCATTCACAATTTTGTTAACGCCAATCATTACATATGCAGGAAAAGTATCTTGGTTAAGTCGCTAAGGATCGGCAGACAAATATAACGCAATTAACTCATATTTCTGAATAGTTAATTCTTCTATTTTCTTCAGTTCACCCAGTTCTGTAATGCCTTCGCGAAGTCGAACAAATTCCCAGATTGTCTTGGCCAGATCGAATGAAATACCGGGAATCGTTGCCAGATCCGAGGCAGTCGCCGTGTTAATATTGATCGCACGAATCTTCTTGGGAGTTTTCACGGCAAATCGTTTTTCAATACGTTCGATCACCACTGGTTTCAAACCCCAGACACCGTTGAGTTGCACAGGGCTGTGGAATCCACCCAAACGACTTCTAAGTTCAATGATCCTGGCCCCTAGAACCTTGCCAACACCGCTTACTTTTACTAGATCGTCCAAGCTTGCCTGGTTCAAATCCTGTTTATTTGCATATGATAATGGTTGATCGAAATTGACAAAATTGCGTTTTCGGGGTTTTGGGTTGGTGACCCATTCGGGAAACTTGAACCAGGGACTTATCTCGGCAAGAAGTGAATCGGAAACCCCCGTAACCTGTTGAAAATCTTTGACTGAATTGATCCATTGATCCCGATCTCGAAACGATTTCAACCGATCGAATTCGCCGGGAGTCATTCCCAGGGTGTACGCCTTGTAATCGGTTATGAAATTAGGATTGAACGCATAGCGCTTCGGCTGTGATCGTTCAATGATGGAACTTCGAATTGAATCGATCTTGCACTGGATGCGTTCTAATTCATCACTATTGAGCTCAAGCGAAGTTTCTCCCGTTGTGGGCAGCAATAAATCAATACTGCTCACCACTACTATAAGGCCTGTCAAAAGAAGGATCCCAACTCGTTGGCCTCGATTAAAAGCAAGTTGGGATCTAAGTTGTTGTAAGTTCATAACTCCTCAGTATTAAATACCAGGGAGTTAGAAAATTTTATCTGTTAGCGGGCGACCTTGATCGCGTCGAGGTATCGCCTCAATTGTTTCTTGACCACCGGGAACAAGAAATAGAGTCCTACCATATTCGGGAATACCATGGCGAAGATCATCGCATCGGAGAATGCCCAGATAGAATTCATGCTTGCTGCGGCACCAATCACCACAAATGTTAGAAATAATAGCTTATACACTAAATCGGCGCTCTTTCCACGACCGAATAGAAATTTCCATGATTGCAGTCCGTAATACGACCAGGATATCATAGTGGAAACGGCGAACAAGACCACAGCGATGGTTAGGAATACTTTTGAATAAGGGATGTATTCGGCAAATGCGATGGACGTAATTCCCGCGCCTTCATAGGGTATGCCCTCGATGAACACACTTCCGGTTCCGTCACCACCGTATTCGAAGAAGCCACCGAAATTAAAAATAATGATCACCAAAGCGGTCATGGTACAGATCACCACCGTATCGATAAATGGTTCCAGCAAGGCAACAAGCCCTTCGGAAGCAGAATATTTAGTCTTTACTGCCGAGTGAGCAATGGAGGCAGATCCGGCTCCCGCTTCATTCGAGAATGCGGCACGTTGGAATCCAACCAAAAGCACTCCTATAAAACTTCCAACACCAATGGCAGTTGGATTGAAGGCCTCTGTTACAATAAGACTTATGGCATCGTCGATGAACGAAAAATTGCTAAGAATGATATACAGGCAGCAGCAGATGTACAGTACGGCCATAAAGGGTACTACTTTCTCTGTTACTGAAGCGATTCGTTTAATTCCACCAATTATAATGATCCCGACTAGAATGGCAAGTACAACTCCCACGATTGCCCCGGCAGCGGTACTTTCCCAGTTGAATAATTCTTTAAGTACAATGGTCGCCTGGTTACTTTGGGCGGCATTTCCACCTCCAAAAGACCCTCCTATACAGAAAATTGCGAAGAATATAGCTGCGATCTTTCCAAATGTCTTGAATCCTCGTTCTTTGAGTCCTTTCGAAATATAATACATGGGGCCTCCGTAGACTACCCCATTCTCATCAACATCCCTGTATTGAACTCCCAGGGTACATTCCACAAATTTGGTTGACATACCTAAAAGTCCACATACGATCATCCAAAACGTTGCACCCGGACCTCCCAGGGCGATAGCAAGTGCCACTCCTGCGATGTTTCCGTTTCCAACTGTTCCGGATACCGCGGTTGCCAGTGCCTGGAAATGACTCACCTCTCCATCTTTACTTTCGTCGCGAATGGTCTGTCGAATGTCGCCATCTACAGCAGCGGCTTCATCTCCTAATCCATGTCCTTCTATCTCATCGTATTTTCCACGAACCGTATTGATCGCTTTTCCGAAGTATCGAATATTTGGAAATCCAAAATAAAGGGTGAAGAATGCTGCACTTCCCACAAGCAAAACAAGTACAAAAGGAGTTCCTGCGATCTCAAAGAAGATCACATTGGTAAAGAAATCGGAGACGGGCTGAAAGGCCTCATCGATTTTTTGATCGAGACCAAGATCATCCGTGTTTTCTTGTGCAAAATTTAGTAAGGGAAAAAGAAGGGTGAGTAGTGAAAGAAAGGCTTTCTTCATAATGAATTCTTTGGTTACTTAGAATTTTGAGTTAGGCAAGAAACTAAAAAAAATGGCTAATTCAAATTTTTAATTGCTAATTTCTCAAGGTCGTTCAAACATCATATAGCTCTTTGAGGTTATCTATTTGATTGGGCCTACCAATAACGATGAGTTTGGAATTTTGCTGCACCAGGGTCGAGGGTTCGGGATTCACGACATACTCTCCATCTGAAGTCTTATAGCCAATAATTGAACAACCGGTTTTTTTACGCAGATCGAGTTCCTTGATCGCTTTTTCAGCTCCATCGGGACAAACTTTTTCGAAGGCAATCTGCTCCACATTAATACTATCCTGCTCGCCTGAAACAGTGAGGTTATCTAAAAATTCGACCAGGTCGGGAACTACGACGAGTGAAGCCATATGGTCCCCACCAATACGGTCGGGCATAATTACATTGTTGGCTCCGGCCAATTTTAGTTTTTTATAACTTGTTTCCTGACTGGCGCGAGAGATGATCTTTATATCTTCATTGATCTGCCGTGCAGATAGGACGACAAAAAGATTGTCTGCATCGCTTGGCAAGGCACATATAATTGTTGAAGCACGTTCAATACCTGCCTTG
The DNA here is from genome assembly GCA_013043825.1 of Flavobacteriaceae bacterium. Taxonomy (GTDB): domain Bacteria; phylum Bacteroidota; class Bacteroidia; order Flavobacteriales; family Flavobacteriaceae; genus Aureisphaera. Next base: position 1,530 of record JABDNM010000066.1, on the reverse strand, counting down.
AGGAGCGTTTCGTCCTCATCGGCGTTGCCATGAACGAATAATAAGTCGTCATCCATTTTATCGATGACTTCCTCATCCATTTCCACAATCACGAAAGGTCTGTTATAAGCAGCAAGTTTCTGGGCTGCTTGCTGTCCGTTTCTTCCGAAGCCACATACTATGATGTGGTTATTCAGTAAATCGATCTGTTTTTGCACTTTTCTTAATCTTAGGTTACCTATTCTGTTCGTACTCAAAATGTATTCAGAAGCTACTTTAATGGCATACCCTACAATAAAGATACTGCAAATGATAAGAACGCTTGTATAGATCTTCTCTGAAGTACTCAACGGGTGTACCTCTCCAAAACCAACGGTAGTGATCGTAATGACCGTCATATAGATCGCATCGATCCAGGTGTAATTGTAAATGATCTTAAAGCCCATTACCCCTGCCAGGTATACTAGTACCAGGTACACAAATGCCTGAAACAGGCTGGATCGTAGGAATTTGTTCATAGATCGAAAACTGAGGTGCGTTTTGCGTATACCAAATCTTTCAACTTCAACCAGAACGCCAAAGTAAGGTAAATGGCGAATCCAACTCCAAGTGTCGCAAATGAAACATAAATGAAGAACAATCGAACACTCTTGGCTCTCATTCCTAATCGATCGGCCAGGCGAGCACATACGTAGTAGCCATGTTTTTCAAAAAAGTGCCGAATGTTATAGACGAGCTGAAGCATGGCGCAAAATACTAAATTCCTGATGAACAATGTTCCCATTTTAATATCGCATTCCCCACGGCGCAGTCAAGGCATTTGTTCTTGCTGCAGTAGTTCCTGTTTAGATGTAGTAATGCCTGGCTTTCCAATGCGGTCATCCTGAATTGCCGTAATTCGTAATATTGATCTACTATGGTGTTCCGCTCCGCCTTCAGGGACATCATGAGCTGGATGAGTTGTTCTGAAATATCTCGTCCACCGAATTTCGCATAGGCATGTTTTAACGGGATCACCGTATTCAGGATCAATAATTCGATCATCCCGTCGCTCAGCCTTTTTGTGCGTTTTTTGGATAGCGTTCCGAATACAAAGTGATCGTCCCAATAACTTCCAGCCGCCACTTGGAAGACTTCTTTCAATTCTTGGATGCTTTGCGCAGCAATAATTTTGGAGAACAGATGAGGCCGTTTATGCAGTAACATGGTTAGCGGAGCTAATCGAATGGTGGGAAAATTGGGAGGGCGAAGTCGTAAAAAAACGGGTTGGATCACCCCCAGGGATGAAAGCGAAAATTTGCGATCGATCCAATTAAATTCACGCTCAAGATGCTCGCGATAAGCATCCGGCATTCCGGATTTCAGCAGTCCGGCCTGGCCAAAAAGTAAGGCTTCCAATTGTTGGGGATTGTGCCTCACTTTTTGAAAAATTTTGAAATCCAGGGATTGTGCTACACTTAAAAACGAGAGTCCGTTCACCTTTAATCCAAAATTCTTGGATAACAATTGAAAAAGAATGGCATCCCAATTGTTTTTAGATTGCCTTCTCAT
>JABDNM010000055.1 GCA_013043825.1 Flavobacteriaceae bacterium | reverse complement strand
AAACGCATACATCGGTGGTGAAGGACACAATTTACAAGAGCACTCGATAGTATTGGTTAGAGGTGGACGGGTGAAGGATTTGCCGGGAGTTAGATACCATATTGTGCGTGGAGCTTTGGACACCGCTGGTGTTGAAGGAAGATCGCAACGTAGGTCTAAGTACGGCGCCAAACGCCCTAAGAAGTAATTTTAAACTTATTTAAGACGAAGAAATGAGAAAAAGAGCAGCCAAGAAAAGACCCCTTTTACCAGATCCAAGATTTAACGACCAGTTAGTAACACGTTTTGTGAACAACATGATGTGGGATGGTAAGAAGTCGGTGGCTTTCAAAGTATTCTACGATGCGATCGATATTGTAGATGAGAAAAAAACAGATGATGAAAAAACGGCTTTGGAAATGTGGAAGGATGCCCTTTCCAATGTAATGCCTCACGTAGAGGTAAGAAGCCGAAGAGTGGGAGGAGCTACATTCCAGATCCCAATGCAAATTCGCCCGGACCGAAAGATCTCGACCGCAATGAAGTGGTTGATCAGCTTTGCAAGAAAGCGTAACGAGAAGTCCATGGCTCAGAAATTAGCGGCAGAGATACTTGCGGCTGCTAAGGAAGAAGGCGCTGCCGTTAAAAAACGTGTGGATACACACAAAATGGCAGAAGCGAACAAGGCATTCTCACACTTTAGATTTTAATTGAAATGGCAAGAGATTTAAAACTTACTAGAAATATAGGGATTGCCGCGCATATCGATGCCGGTAAAACCACCACCACCGAACGTATCCTTTATTATACAGGGGTAAGCCATAAGATCGGTGAGGTGCACGATGGTGCTGCAACCATGGACTGGATGGAGCAGGAGCAGGAGCGTGGTATTACCATTACTTCCGCTGCAACTACTTGTACCTGGAATTTCCCAACAGAAAATGGCCAGCCTACTGCCGATTCTAAAGGATACCACTTTAACATCATTGATACTCCCGGGCACGTCGATTTTACCGTTGAGGTAAACCGTTCGCTTCGGGTATTGGATGGGTTGGTATTTTTGTTCAGCGCGGTTGATGGTGTCGAGCCTCAATCTGAAACAAACTGGAGATTGGCAGATAACTATAAGGTGCCTCGTATTGGTTTCGTCAACAAGATGGACCGTCAGGGTGCTAACTTCATGGCTGTTTGCCAGCAGGTGAAGGACATGTTAGGTTCAAATGCTGTACCCATTGTGATGAACATTGGTGACGAAGCCGATTTCAAAGGAATTGTTGACCTGGTGAAGAACCGTGCTATTGTTTGGCACGATGAAACTCAGGGAGCTACATTCGATGTGATCGATATTCCAGAAGAATTGAAGGCCGAAGCTGCCGAACTACGAGGGAAATTGATCGAAGAGGTTGCCGGTTACGACGAGAACCTGTTGGAAAAGTTTATGGAGGATGAAGATTCAATTACGGAAGACGAAGTGCACGCCGCACTACGGGCTGCAGTAATGGACATGTCCATCATCCCGATGATATGCGGATCTGCATTTAAGAACAAGGGTGTTCAGTTTTTGCTGGATGCTGTTTGTCGTTACTTGCCTTCACCGGTAGACAAAGAAGGAATTTTGGGAGTGAACCCCGATTCGGGAGAAGAAGAATTACGTAAGCCGGATGTTAAGGAGCCTTTCGCTGCACTTGCATTCAAGATCGCAACCGATCCTTTTGTGGGTCGACTGGCATTCTTCCGTGCTTATTCCGGACGGCTGGATGCAGGATCATATATCCTCAATAACCGTTCTGGAAAGAAGGAGCGTATCTCAAGAATTTATCAAATGCATTCCAACAAGCAGAATGCCATCAACTTCATTGAAGCAGGTGACATTGGAGCTGCTGTTGGATTCAAGGATATAAAGACGGGTGATACCATGACCGATGAGAAACATCCTATTGTTCTGGAATCGATGGACTTCCCCGATCCGGTTATCGGTATCGCGGTAGAACCCAAGACCAAGGCTGATGTTGACAAATTGGGAATGGCATTGTCCAAACTGGCGGAAGAGGATCCAACCTTCCAGGTTAGAACCGACGAAGCTTCCGGACAGACAGTAATCTCAGGAATGGGAGAGCTTCACCTGGATATCATCGTGGATCGATTGAAGCGTGAGTTCAAAGTTGAAGTAAACCAGGGTCAGCCACAGGTTGAGTATAAAGAAGCGATTACTCGTGGTGCAGACCACAGAGAAGTATATAAGAAACAAACTGGTGGTCGGGGTAAGTTCGCCGACATCGTGTTTAAACTGGAACCTGCCGAAGATGGAAAAGTAGGACTTGAGTTCGTAAATAACATCAAGGGAGGTAATATTCCGAAGGAATTTATTCCTTCAGTAGAAAAAGGATTCAAGAACGCAATGGTCAACGGACCATTGGCTGGATTTGAAGTTGATAGTATGAAAGTTACTTTGACCGATGGATCGTTCCACCCGGTGGATTCAGATCAATTGTCGTTCGAATTGGCAGCCAAGCTAGGATTCAAAGCAGCAGCCAAAGCTGCCGGTGCAGTGATCCTCGAACCCATCATGAAATTGGAGGTTTTGACTCCAGAAGAGAACATGGGTGATATCGTAGGTGACTTGAACCGTCGACGTGGTCAGGTAAATGACATGAGCGATCGTGCCGGATCTAAAGTTGTGAAAGCCGAAGTGCCACTTTCTGAAATGTTTGGTTATGTAACCACATTAAGAACGTTGTCATCGGGTCGTGCAACTTCTACTATGGAATTTTCACACTATGCTCCAACACCGTCCAACATTTCGGAAGAGGTGATTGCAGCAGCTAGAGGAACTAACGCATAATTATTCAGCAATGAGTCAAAAAATTAGAATCAAATTAAAGAGTTACGATCATAATTTAGTGGACAAATCTGCTGAAAAAATCGTTAAAACCGTAAAAAGTACAGGTGCTGTGGTCACCGGGCCAATCCCGTTACCTACGCACAAGAAGATCTTTACCGTGTTGCGTTCGCCACACGTGAACAAGAAAAGTAGAGAGCAATTTCAACTTAGCTCATACAAGCGATTGTTGGATATCTACAGTTCTTCTTCCAAGACCATTGACGCACTCATGAAATTGGAGTTGCCAAGTGGTGTTGAAGTAGAGATCAAGGTGTAAATTAAACTCGTGTCACCTTGAGCGCAGTCGAAGGGTCTCACGACGAAACGAAAGTTTTACAACATGTCCTAAGCTGCGGGCGAGGGAAAAACGGAACAAAATAAAATTCAGGGTTGAATTTATTTTGGCCCTGAATTTTTTAAATAGATAGTAATTATAAATAAATAAATATGTCTGGGTTAATTGGAAAAAAGATAGGGATGACCAGCATCTTTGACGACAAGGGTAAGAATATGCCATGTACTGTTATCGAGGTTGGACCCTGTGTTGTTACCCAAGTCAGAACCAAAGAGGTTGACGGGTATGAAGCTCTTCAACTTGGTTTCGATGACAAGAAGACTGCTAATAAAGCTGCCGTAGGCCATGCTAAAAAAGCGGGAACCGTTGCAAAACGTAAAGTCGCCGAATTCCAAGGATTTGAAGAGGAGTATAAATTAGGTGACACGATCACCGTGGAGCACTTTATTGAAGGGGAGTACGTAGATGTTGCGGGTACCAGTAAAGGTAAAGGTTTCCAAGGGGTAGTTAAGCGCCATGGTTTTGCTGGTGTGGGTCAAGCGACTCACGGGCAGCACAACCGTTTAAGAGCTCCCGGTTCCATTGGAGCAGCATCGTATCCTGCAAGAGTATTCAAGGGGATGAAGATGGCTGGTCAAATGGGGAACGAGCGAGTGAAAGTACAAAACTTGAAAGTGTTGAAAGTGGTTCCTGAGAAGAACCTACTTGTGGTTAAAGGATGTGTTCCTGGTCACAAAAACGCTTACGTAACCATTGAGAAATAATGAAGGTAGCTGTATTAGATAAAAACGGAAAAGACACCGGGAGAAAGGCAGACCTTTCAAAAGAGGTGTTCGGTATAGAACCTAACAACCACGCTGTTTATTTGGATGTGAAGCAATACCTGGCCAATCAACGTCAGGGAACTCACAAGGCAAAAGAGCGTGCAGATATTACGGGAAGTACACGTAAGATCAAGAAGCAAAAAGGAACGGGTACTGCTCGTGCCGGAAGCATTAAGTCTGGGATTTTCAAAGGAGGAGGAAGAATGTTCGGTCCAAGACCGAGAAGTTATTCCTTCAAATTGAATAAGAACCTCAAACGTTTGGCCCGTCGTTCTGCCTTGAGTATGAAGGCAAATGATAAGTCGATCGTTGTGGTTGAGGACTTTACAATGGAGGCGCCAAAGACCCAGGAATTTACAACTGTATTGAAGAACCTGGGATTGGAAAACAAAAAGTGTTTGATGGTGTTGGGAGAGTCAAATAATAACGTATATTTGTCGTCTCGTAATTTGAAAGGCACTGAAGTTGTAACTAACTCAGAATTAAGTACTTACAAAATTATGAATGCAAACAGCGTCGTGTTGTTTGAAGGTTCTTTGGAAGGAATTGAACAAAATTTAAGTAAATAGAGACGAGATGGATATCTTAATTAAACCTATTATTACGGAAAAAGCTACGGCCGATGCGGAAGTGAATAACCGATATGGTTTTGTAGTGAACAGTAAGGCGAATAAGATAGAGATCAAGAAGGCGGTCGAGGCTGCTTACGGAGTTTCTGTTACTAAAGTTCGCACAATGAATGTCCGCCCGGACAGGAGAACTCGTTATACAAAAACAGGGATCCAAACTGGTAAAACAAATGCTTTTAAGAAGGCAATTGTACAGGTGGCGGAAGGTGATACAATAGATTTTTACGCTAATATCTAAGTGATTAGATAGTATTTAAAGAGACAACAATGTCAGTAAGAAAATTAAAACCAATCACCCCAGGACAGCGATTTAGAGTTGTAAATGGATTTGACGCCATTACAACTGATAAGCCGGAGAAGAGTTTGCTCGCTCCGAATAAACGTTCTGGAGGTAGAAACAGTCAAGGAAAGATGACCATGCGCTATAAAGGTGGTGGTCACAAACGTCGTTATCGAATTAT
>JABDNM010000054.1 GCA_013043825.1 Flavobacteriaceae bacterium | reverse complement strand
ATATTGGATTGAATACCGACTGTCAGCAGCATGCCTATGTGCTCAAGGAAGGAGAGACCACGGTTCCCGATTTTCTCGAGGAGGCTTTCAAACAGGGCAATCGTGTTCAGGATATCTTTACAGGCTATTTTAAAGAAGGAGATTCGGGTAATGTGATCCTGGCCAAGTCCCTGGAGAAGGGACGGTCTGAAGGATTACGACCTGCCATCTATACGCATCCGCTTGGGACTTACGGACATAGTTCGGGGACCACCCTGGGCATGTGGGATTCACAAGGGGGTGTACCGGTGAATGGAGATTACCCCTTGCATGTTAATACGGTCTATGCCATAGAACTGAATACGACGGTCACGATCGAGCCGTGGAAAAAAGATGTACGAATCATGCTTGAAGAAGCCGGGTTCTTTGGTGAAGACGGTTTCCGCTATGTAAATGGACGGCAGGAGGCAATTAAAGCCATCGACTGGTAGATCTACTGCTGCATTTTCAGGTATTTATCCACCGAATGTTTTCCGGATCCGTAGATCAGAAAAAAAATACAAACTAAAAGCGTGATGGAGGAGAGAATGAGATTGGATGTATTCATCTCACCTATGAAGTTGATCAGAACAGCTCCAATGATCAACGGTAGCTGAGCGATCACTGCCCATCGGGTCAATAAGCCAAAAATGATCAAAATTCCTCCTACAAAATGTGCCGGTGCGATATAATGTACCAGCATCATATCTCCCAGGACGGGTTTTACGGGTTCGTAGAGATCCAATAATAGCGGTAAATTGGACATGAAGTAAACACCTTTATAGAATAGAAAGATACCCAGTGCGACGCGCAACAGGTCCAGCGGATAATAAGTATGGGCATTGGCCCATTTGTTCAACGACTTGATGGTTCCCATGACAATAAATATTAATTAGGCAACAGTAAGATACTTATTTTTAATGAGATGTAGAGTTCAGCAGGACCATTCTGTAGTTATGACCCAAAAGATTTAGCAAATAACGCGTAAGTATAATACTACAAAATTGCTCAACTGTTTCTCAGACTGCTTCCTGAAGATATTTTAACTTGGTCATTAGTAATTGATACTCTAGTTTATGAGAACACCAAGAAAGCTCTTTTTGATAATTTCATGTCTGGCACTATTCATTTTTTCTTGTACTGAAGAAAAGAACACACAACTTCCGGAGGACGCGAATTTAACGACAACTTCCGATTTTGAACAAAGCCTTATCAACAAAGTCGGGTCTGAAACAGCAACTCAACTTATTGAAGACCTGAACGACTCAGCTCGATTTCCTATTAATTACGACGGACAATTATGTCCCGATGCGGTTAATTTTGGAGAAGCCGTCTATCGTGGATTTTCAAACTTGAACAATGCCGATTTCTGGTATTTCAATGGAAGTGCAGGCGACGTAGTGAGTATACAGGTCGATCGAGTTAGTTGTGAAATGGATCCTGTTATGCGTTTATATCTTGGAAGCGGTGATACGTCATCTCTTTCATACCTAACAGGGGCGGATGACAACAACGGACAGGCCTGTGCACCAGCATGTTACTCTTTTGCAGATCCTAAAATAAATGGATATGTTCTCCCGGTTACAGCCGTTTATACGGTAGCTATTTGGGATTTTGCGGGAGGATTTTGTACCAGTGGACCTCAGGCTTACAGCGTTGTAGTCACAGGAAACTCATGCGATGCCGATGGTGATGGATGCAATGACGATGTAGATCCACACCCAAATTCAAATGTCGACCCAACGGTGAACATTGACGGATGCGATTCGGGAGTGGATAATGTATTTATAGATTGTAGCAGCTTGAACGACCTTATTGGAGATTGTGCAGCAGCTGCGGCCAATCATGGTGACTTTGTTAGCTGCGTGGCTCATCTTGCCAACGAATGGAAGAATGCAGGACTTATAAGCGGTCGGGATAAAGGAAAGATTCAGTCCTGTGCGGCACGGGCCGACATTCCATAAGAACAATCTTATTAACTGAAATTCTATCAAGGTCTGAATGTGTAAAAACATTTGAGACCTTGATTTTTGAGTTTTGTGCTTTAATTTTTTATCCTTCGGTACAACTGAATTGCTGCAAGCAATCCGATGAACGAAAACACAGCCAGCATAATAAATACATGTTGATGGCCTAATTCACCTGGTGAGTTATCCAACAAATACCCCATGGCTGGTCCGGCAAATATGTCTGGAGTATATCCAACGATCGATATCATTCCCACTGCGGTGCCCGTGAGTGCCAGAGGTATTTTACCTTCTTTCATGGTAGCGAAATAAAGAGCTCTTGCTGCATAAATACCGGTGGCTGTGATGAGGGTGGAGAGGAAAAACAAGGATGTTGAGTTGGGTTCAATTATTCCGGAAACGAAGATCAAAGCTCCAAGTATTGAGAGTAAAAATCCTATGATCAACCACAAGGTGGTTCGCGATCGATCTGCAATAAAACCAATTAAGATACCAACTACAGGCCGAATGTATAAAAGGAAGGTACCCACCTTCGCAGAATCGACTTCATCATATTTCATGACTTCCTTAGCGTAAAGGGAGAATACATCGGTGATTTTATAGCCCACATATGCGCTTAGAATGATTATCATCAACAGCCAAACGGTTGGAATACGAAGCACCGTGTTTATATGCTGAAAGGAAACCTTATCCAAAACTAACTGTCTTGGATCGCCTTTTGGTTTCAGGAAGAACCAAACGAGCAATCCAATAAATATCACAATCCCGGAAGAGACCCAAACTACGTATTGAAATGCTTCTGTACGATCGGCTAATGCCGCTTTGGAGATCTCACCAACGATAAAGATCGAGAATATCAACACCCCTAAAGAAGCGAATCCAGCACCAACCAGTCCACGACCTCCGTCCAAAAAACCAAATGCCTTCCCTTGGGATCGTTCGCCACCCCAAACCCGTGTGGCTTTGATCATGGCTGCCCAGAAAAGAAATATTGTAGTAAAGCCCCAATAACCGTACAAAATTTTAAGCAGGGTATACGAAGGGTTGCCAGCGTATACAAAACCGCCCAGTGCTGTGAGGATAAGGGCTGTGGCCATGAGTTTCCTGGGTGGAAAGCGATCTGCCAAAGGACCGCCAAACACATAGGATACAAGTGCAACTATTCCGTAAATCGAAAAGCAGGTTCCCAGTTCCAGGTTGGTTAGATCAAAGACATCCAATACCGTGGGACGGAACACCCGCGCCAAAACAAAAGGTAAAATAAAAACAGCCTCTCCCGCCAGGATGAGGAGGAATATGAAGTGCCAGGGTTGTTTAACGGTGCCGGAATTCATCTACACTTGGATCACTCCCAGATTGAAGGGTTTTTCAATGGGTGCGTGATTCGCCGCTTCGATACCCATCGAGATCCAGGTTCGAGTGTCCACAGGGTCGATGACGCCGTCGGTCCATAGACGCGATGCAGCGTAGTAGGGGGAGATTTGTCGGTCGTAACGATCTTTAATACGTTTGAATAATTCTTTTTCTTCCTCTTCGGTGATCTCTTTGCCTTCTTTTTTCAGGGAAGCCGTTTCAATTTGGAGAAGTACTTTCGCAGCACTGTTTCCGCTCATCACAGCTAATGCAGCACTTGGCCATGCGACAATTAGCCTGGGATCATATGCTTTTCCACACATGGCGTAGTTCCCGGCACCGTAGGAGTTGCCTATCACCACTGTAAATTTTGGCACCACACTGTTGCTCACGGCATTCACCATTTTCGCTCCGTCTTTAATGATTCCCCCGTGCTCGCTTTTGCTTCCCACCATGAAGCCGGTAACATCCTGAAGGAACACCAACGGGATTTTCTTCTGATTACAATTTGCGATGAATCGCGTGGCCTTATCGGCACTATCGCTATAGATCACCCCGCCAAACTGCATCTCTCCTTCTTTGGTTTTCACCAAGGTTCGTTGATTTGCAACGATACCCACGGCCCAACCATCGATTCGTGCGTATCCTGTGAGGATTGTTTTTCCAAACCCTTCCTTGTATTCTTTGAATTCGCTTCCATCGACCAACCGACTAATTATCTCCCGCATATCGTATTGATCGGCCCGGGATTTTGGGATCAATCCATAGATATCCTCCATATTTTCAATAGGGGGAACCGATTCCGCCCTATTAAAGCCGGCTTTCTCGAATTCTCCAATCTTGGAGACAATATTTTTTATAGTATCGAGAGCGTCCTCATCATCTTTGGCTTTGTAATCTGTAACTCCACTTATCTCACAATGCGTAGTAGCGCCACCCAGGGTTTCGTTATCGATACTTTCTCCAATGGCCGCCTTTACCAAATAACTCCCGGCCAGGAAAATGCTTCCTGTTTTGTCCACGATCAGGGCTTCGTCGCTCATGATTGGTAAATAGGCACCTCCAGCAACGCAGCTACCCATAACGGCGGAGATTTGTGTAATTCCCATGCTGCTCATTACCGCATTATTTCGAAAAATTCGCCCGAAGTGCTCCTTATCGGGAAAAATCTCATCCTGCATGGGAAGGTAAACCCCGGCACTATCAACCAGGTAAATGATGGGTAGTCTGTTCTCTATGGAGATTTCCTGCGCTCGCAGGTTTTTCTTTGCTGTTATTGGAAACCAGGCCCCTGCTTTTACAGTGGCATCGTTGGCTACCACGATACATTGTTTTTTCTGAATGTACCCAATTTTAACCACTACACCTCCACTGGGACAGCCACCATGTTCTTCGTACATTCCATCTCCTGCAAAAGCGCCAATCTCGACGGAAGGACGATCGCCGTCCAGGAGGTAATCGATTCGCTCCCGTGCCGTCATTTTACCCTTTGCATGGTGCTTGGCGATACGTTTTTCACCTCCGCCCATTTTGATTTGAGCAAGTTTTCGGCGTAATTCTGAAAGGAGTAGTTTATTGTGGTCTTCGTTTTTATTGAAGTTAATATCCATTACGGCAGTGAGTTTGCCCAAAAATACAAAAGTGTGTTATTTTGAATACCGAATTCTACGATTAATTGCCGATATTTGTTTTCGCTCTCCAATTGATATTCCAGGATAATAAGTTCATTGGGAGCGCTGTCGCGTTAGGGATTGAGGCGGCATCCCCTCCATCTCCGCCTGAAGCGGATGCAGAGGGATATAGCCGAAAGCCCGCTCGTAAAGTGAACTCATTTTCACTTTGCGGAACGCCCAAAAACAACAACATATGGGAATGAATAAAAACACGGTCCTCGCCTGGGCCACTTTTGTAATGATCATAGTAGGCGTAGCCCTTATCGCTTTGGGAGCCTTTCGTTATGACGAAGTCGCCGGTTGGGGATTTGCCGCTGTAGGAATAGGATTCTTCGCCATCGCATGGGTCTTTAATGCACTGAAAGGCAGAGTGTGACCTACTTTTCCACTTAATTAAACTAATTGAAATACGATGTCTGACGATAAGAAAGTAATATTTTCTATGTCCGGGGTTAGCAAGACCTACCAGAATGCGCAGGTTCCTGTGCTTAAGAACATTTACCTGAGTTTCTTTTATGGAGCCAAGATAGGGATCCTGGGCCTGAACGGAAGCGGAAAATCCACCCTGCTTCGGATCATCTCCGGTGTTGAAAAGAATTACCAGGGCGACGTAGTCTTTGCTCCCGGTTATACCGTAGGTTATCTTGAACAGGAACCCAAGCTGGATGAAAGTAAGACCGTGATCGAGATCGTCAAAGAAGGCGTGCAGGAGGTCGTGGATGTGTTGGATGCGTATAATAAGATAAATGACCAGTTCGGGTTGCCCGAAGTGTATGAGAACCCGGATAAGATGCAGGAACTCATGGACAAGCAGGCCGTGTTGCAGGATAAGATAGATGCTACGAACGCCTGGGAACTCGACACCAAATTGGAGATCGCCATGGACGCCTTGCGCACTCCCGAAGGTGATACTCCCATCAATGTACTTTCGGGTGGAGAACGACGTCGCGTGGCACTCTGTCGCCTGCTGCTGCAAGAGCCGGATGTATTATTGCTCGATGAGCCTACCAACCACCTGGATGCGGAAAGTGTTCACTGGCTGGAGCATCATTTGTCACAATACAAAGGCACGGTGATCGCGGTGACCCACGATCGATATTTCCTAGACAATGTTGCGGGATGGATCCTGGAACTGGATCGGGGGGAAGGTATTCCCTGGAAAGGAAATTATTCTTCCTGGCTGGAACAAAAGTCGAAGCGGCTGGCGCAGGAACAAAAGCAAGCTAGTAAACGCCAGCGTACCCTTGAGCGGGAACTGGAATGGGTACGAATGGCTCCTAAAGGACGACAAACCAAGCAAAAAGCACGTTTACAGAATTATGAAAAGTTGATGAGCCAGGATCAGAAACAGCTGGATGAGAAGCTGGAGATCTATATTCCCAACGGGCCACGACTGGGAACGAATGTTATTGAAGCCAAGGGTGTAGCCAAGGCCTTCGGAGAGAAGTTACTCTATGAGGACCTGAACTTCAAGCTGCCGCAGGCAGGCATTGTTGGTATTATTGGTCCCAACGGCGCCGGGAAAACGACCATTTTTAAGATGATCATGGGAGAACTGGAGGCAGATAAGGGAACTTTTGAAGTAGGGGAGACGGCAAAACTGGCTTATGTAGATCAGGCGCATTCAAATATCGACCCGAATAAGACCATTTGGGAAAATTTTAGCGATGGGCAGGAATTGATCATGATGGGTGGCCGACAAGTTAATTCGAGGGCTTATTTAAGTCGGTTCAATTTCGGTGGAAGTGAGCAAAACAAAAAGGTCTCTATGTTATCCGGAGGCGAGCGAAACCGATTGCATCTTGCCATGACCCTGAAAGAAGAAGGCAACGTGTTGTTGCTGGATGAGCCTACCAATGACCTTGATGTGAATACGCTGCGAGCCCTTGAGGAAGGGCTTGAGAATTTTGCGGGCTGTGCGGTAGTGATCAGTCATGATAGGTGGTTCCTGGATCGCATTTGTACGCATATATTATCTTTTGAAGGAAATAGCCAGGTATATTTCTTCGAGGGTAGTTTTAGCGATTACGAGGAAAACAAGAAAAAACGATTGGGCGGAGATCTAATTCCGAAGCGTTTGAAATATAAAAAGCTAATCCGCTAAAGTCGTTAAAATTGATCGACGTAGTTCGTAAGATTTTCCGATCGATCCAATCCTAATTTCTTCCGAAGCCTGTACCGGCTTACTTTTACACTTTCGGGTGAGATTCCCATGAGACTTGCGATATCTTTTGAATTGAAATTCAATTTCAAAAATGAGCAGATCTTTAATTCGTTGGAGGAAAGTTCAGGATGTTGTTCTTTCAAGTTTTTAAAGAAGTCGGTATTCACCTGTTCGAACCTGCTTCGAAACTCTTCCCAGTTCTTCCGGGAACTGTTAGTTATAGAGGAGGCCAAGGTTTCTAATTTTTTGTGATGCGCGCTATCGATGCTTTGCTTAAAGGTCTCGATCTCTTTTCGAAATTGTTGTACAGTTTCACCATTCTCGATGATTTGTAGAGCGGCGGAGGTTAGTTCTTTTTTGTTGATCTCCAGTACTTCTTTTGTTTTCTGAAGTTCGAGTTCGGTTAGTTCCTGCAATTTTTCATATTGTTCTTTTTCCTTTCTGTATCGAGCCCTTAAATTTTTGATATAGAAGAATCCAAAAAGTACGATGACCCCTGCCAATACGGTATACAGTATGCGAAGCGTATTTCCAAATTTTCGATCTTTTTCAAGTAATGCCAAACGCTGTTCCTCCTCTTGTTCCCACAACACCAGTTGTTGTTCCTCTTCTTTGGTGCGAATTTCCCTTCGCATTTTGTAAAGCATCCAGGTGTTTTTAACATCGGAGATCTCTTCGGTGACGTTGTTCGCTTTTTTATAATAGGAAAGGGCTCTTTTGCTGTCGTTGCCCTCTTCATACAAGCTGGAAATCAAAAGGTAGATCTCTTTTCTCGTTGCCAGGTCATCGATGCTGTAGGCCACGAGATCTGCGTCGCGTGCATATTTCAAGGCATCGGAAAAATTTCCCATCTCCATCAAGATCTTTCCCAGGTAGTAATTGGCTTTTCCTTTAACAAATGCGCTATTCGATTTATTGGCAATGGGGTAACTCCTTCTGATATAATAAAAGGCACTATCGACCCTACCAAGTTCCATAAAAGCCCGGGCCTTTTCATTGATAGTAACAGCCGCCCTAAAGTTTTTTATATCGTTCGACAGACCCTCCACCTGCTGTATTGCCTTTTCTGCCTCCAGTGCATACCTCATCGATTCCGCGTGATTACCTCGTCTGCCTTCCAGGATGGAAATATTCATTAGAAGCAAATTATACAGATTGTATTTGTACCTGTCATCGCTGAGATTTACATAGCGCTCCGCCTCCAAATAATAATCCAGTGCATCATCGTATAAATTGAACCGGCCGTATAGTACTCCAATGTTGTTGTTCACGGAGGCATGCATCATGAAATGCTTGTCGGGCGACAGATAATTCAATGCTTCGTAATGAAATTCAAGACTTTTGGCAAAGTCTTGCTGTGCAGCATAGGATTCACCCAAACCATCGAGGGCCCTGGCCGAATAAATAGAATCTGAAGACTGTATACTTAGCTCAAGTACCGAATTGAAGGTATTGATGGCCTGCTCGGTTGAATTCCTTCGTTGAAAATCTCCTACTTCTAAGAGAGAATCCAGCTGCCGTACACGGGATGAGTCAATTTGTGAAAGTCCAGCAAAAACGGTACTTAGGAAGGTTATTAACAGTAACGAAAACGTTTTCGATTTCATGATTACTGGATATTATTGTTTGTATACTTTATAAGAGAATGTATACTTTTTTTTTATGTTAAAATATGAAATGTATACTTTTTGTATACACTAAATATAGTACTTATTAGGAAAAAAGAGGGATATTTGCGTATAAATGTTTAAAGGCGTTTATATTAATTAACAACTGCAATGTTAATAAGTCACCTCGAAAGGGGTGGCTTTTTTTTGTAGAAGCATGATAACATTGCTCATGGAGTTTAGTACATTTACCTCTTCCCAAGGTACAAATTATTTACGATATGCCGCTGTCCAAAATTAACGTGATCGCCTTTGATGCAGATGACACATTGTGGGTGAACGAAACCTTATTTCGAGCGACAGAAATTGAGTTTTGCAGATTGATGCGGGATTATATAGATGAAGAAGAATGTAATAAACGTCTGTTCGATGTTGAAATGCGGAATTTACCAACCTACGGATACGGGATAAAACCATTCACCCTATCTCTGATCGAAGCGGCCATCGAATTTTCGGAAGGTAAGGTGTCTGTCAAGACCATCAACGAATTGATCGAACTTGGAAAGTCGATGTTGGAAGCTCCGCTGGAATTGATCGATGGCGTTAAGGAAACTTTACAGCAGTTGTCTGGAAAATATCGACTTGTCATGGCTACTAAAGGGGATCTTCTGGACCAGGAACGAAAGTTGATCAAGTCGGGTCTCGAACCTTATTTTCACCACATTGAAATCGTTTCAGACAAAACGGAAGTTCAGTATAAAAAATTGGTGAATCACCTAGATATTGAACCCCATGAATTTCTCATGGTCGGCAATTCGGTAAAAAGTGATATTCTGCCTGTGCTTGCTATTGGGGGTCACGCCTTCCATATTCCTTTTCATACTACCTGGGCACATGAACTAGTTGGCGAACCTGTGAAAAATGAAAACTTCAGGTTGTTGGGCAATGCTCGTGAAATGCTGGAGCTCTTATAACAGGTCCTGAAAGTGTTCCATATAAAGTCCAACGTCCCGTCCATCCACTAATCCATGATGCGCATGCACTGAAGTTGGCATGATCTTTCTTCCATCGATCTCGGTCATTTTTCCGAAGGAGATCTTTGGGCAGCTATCCGGAAAGGAATAACTTCTGGCATGTGAAAGGGAGGTAAACTTCAGCCATGGGAGGGAAGAGTAGTGAACTACATTCTCACCCGAAACTGCCGGATCAAGGCCACGACTTTGTTCGACCTCTTTTATAACTTTTCGCGCTTTTCGTTGGAATTCCTCAAAATCTTCAAGATAATCGATATAGGAAAATCCAAAACTACCATCGGGCCTTGGAATGGTAGGGGAGGCATTTATGGTATCGAAAGAATATACCTCGTTTTCAATTATCCTCAACTTGAAAGCTTTAGTCGCGTTGACCGCAGTTAGGGAGAGGTGCAGGTATTTTAGGAAGAAGGAATCCTTCGATGCCTTGCAAGCCTTATAAGACTTGGTGCAATCCACTTCCAAAGTGATGCCATGAAACGGCTCCTCGAACTTACTAAAGAATTCGAAGTGTTCTTTTCTACTCCATGAATCGAGATCGATCTTTCTTTTCACAATTTCATGCCTTTGGTTGAATTCATTCGGCTTCCCTAAAAATAATACAATTTATCGTGCCGTAAAATGCGTAGAAAAATGTTTTAAAAAAGTACCTTTATGCCTAATTTATTTCAAGATGAAACAACACCTATTCTCCCTTTTTTTCTTATTCATATCTGTCAGTTTTACTGCGCAGGTTCAGACTAAATTAGAGTACCTGGACGTATTTCAGTTAGAATATGCCGGAGACCCCCAAATTTCTCCCGACGGTAAGTATGTGGTTTATCGACGTACGGGTTTCGACATCATGAAGGACAAATCGGTGGGAAGTATATGGTTGCTAAGTACCGATACTCGAAAGATCCATCATAAACTCACCTCTCGTGATGTAAATGAGGGTCAGGCACGCTGGTCCCCAAATGGGGATCGTATCGCTTTTGTGAGTTCAAAAGGTGAAGGAAGTGAGATATATGTGTATTGGACAGCCACCGGAAGTATCGCCCGGCTCACACAGTTGGAGAACAGTCCATCGAATCTTTCCTGGTCTCCGGACGGCAGTAAGATCGCTTTCACCATGAAGGTGAACGAGAAACCACCTGTGATCGCTAAGATGCCCGATAAGCCTAAAGACGCGAAGTGGGCCAAAAAAGCGAGGATCACAGATCGCCTGAAACATGAAGCCGATGGAGCCGGTTATTTGAAACCCGGATATACACACCTATTTACTATTTCTTCGGAAGGAGGGGCACCGCGGCAGATCACTTCAGGGCCATTCAATCATAGTAGTAACTTATCCTGGTCTTCGAACGGGCAAAAGATCTATTTTTCAGCAAACAGAAATCCCAACTGGGAATACGAATTCCGAAATAGCGAGATCTATGCTGTTAATTGGCATACCGGGATTGTCGAAACCCTCACCGAGCGACCGGGCCCTGATAGTTCTCCTAAAGTATCACCAGACGGAAGTATGATCGCTTATCTGGGCTATGAAGACAAGGTTCAAACGTATCAAACCCGGAAATTGCAAGTGATGAATGCAGATGGTTCGAACAAGCGTTTGATTTCCTCCAAGCTGGATCGTAGCATTTCCCGGGCATGGTGGTCACAAGACAACAAAGGGCTCTATATTCAATACAACGACCTAGGCAAAACCAAAATAGGGTATATGAACTTGGCTGGAAAACTGGATGAGATCGTGGACAATGTGGGCGGAACTACCTTGGGCCGACCTTATGCCAGCGGGAGTTTTACAGTTTCCAACAGTGGTTTGATCGCTTATACCAATTCCTACCCGGATCGTCCGGCAGATGTTGCCCTCGTTGATAAGAAAAGTAAGAAATCGAAGGAATTAACTGCGTTGAATGAGGATCTTCTGCAATTCAGGACGCTGGGAGCTGTGGATGAGATCTGGTACAAATCTTCAGTAGACGGTCGCGACCTTCAAGGTTGGATCGTATATCCTCCCGATTTCGAAAAACGAAAGGACTATCCATTGATTGTCGAGAATCATGGTGGACCTATATTGAATTATGGCCCGCATTTCTCTACAGAAGTTCAACTTTATGCCGCTGCAGGCTATATCGTTTTTTACCCCAATCCCCGCGGAAGTACCAGTTATGGAGAAGAATTCGGAAATTTACTATACAACAATTACCCTGGAGATGATTATAACGATGTCATGGATGGGGTGGATGCTGTCTTGCAGTTGGGTAAGGTGGATCCCAACCAACTATATGTTACCGGCGGAAGTGCAGGAGGGATCATGACGGCCTGGATCATTGGGAAAACAAACCGATTTAAGGCAGCGGTTGTGGCCAAACCGGTGATGAATTGGATAAGCAAGACCCTGGTAGCCGATAATTACTACGGATACGCAGACACACGTTATCCCGGTCAGCCTTGGGAGAATTTTGAGAATTACTGGAAGTTCTCACCCATATCATTGGTTGGTAACGTAGAAACACCAACAATGGTCATGGTAGGTATGGACGATCTTCGCACACCGCCAAGCGAAGCCAAACAATTATATCATGCGTTAAAACTTCGGAAGATCGAAACGGTTTTAGTCGAAATTCCTGAAGCATCACATGGTATTGCATCCAGGCCGAGTAATCTGATCACTAAGGTTGCTCACACCCTGGCATGGTTTGAGAAATTTCGTAAATAAATATTCATTCAGGATACCAATCCAATTGCCTCACCTTAATATCCGGGTTACCGTCACTGACGAGTTCGGCAAATTTACTTACATCGCTAAGTCCTTCGGTTCCGCGATAATGATACGGGTATACAACTCCGGGTTGAAATTCGATTACGGCATCTGCGGCTGACACTACTGTCATGGTATACGGAAGATTCATGCACACAAAGGCTATATCGATACTTTCCAAAGTACGCATTTCGGGGATATCCTCGGTATCTCCTGAAATGTAAACCCGTTTGCCGTCCTTCTCTATCACGTATCCATTTCCTCTTCCCTTGCTGTGAAATTGTAGTGCTTCAGGACGCAGGTTATACATGGGGATAGCTTCAATTCCAAAATCAAAACGCTCCTTGTAATCACCATTCTTCAACACATCGACCTGCGCGTCGAAAACGCTTGGCAGTTTATCTGCCACAGCCTGAGGAACAATGATCTTGGCGCCGGAAGTTTCAAGGGATTCCAAGGTTTCAATGTTCAGGTGGTCTCCGTGTATATCGGTTATCAGGATGAGGTCGGGATCTTCAAATCCTGCATAAGAACCTGAATCTCCAACCGGATCGACATAGATCACAGTACCGTCCCAATCAATCACCATGGTAGCGTGAGAGATGGGGGTAACCTTGAATTCATCCTGTTCCATATTATTTTCCATCGTTTGCGAACTGCTTACCAGGTTTGGGTCGTCAGAACTTTCTTTTTGCACGTTATTCTTGCAAGAGGTAAGTCCTATAAGAAATAGTAGGGTAAGAAAAGTGTGTTTCATGGCTTGTTTTTTTGAAAGGTACGAATTGATATTAGTACGAACAACTACAGCTCAAGTTCCATCTTGATGTTGCTTCGCTTGTAAGGTACTTCACTTTCCTGCTTTACTTCCATGAAACCAAATTTCCGGTAGATGTGAATGGCGTTTTCCAACTTTCGATTCGAATAAAGGAATAATTTGTCAAATTGTTCCCGCCGTGCAAAATCCAGGCAATGCTGCATGAGCTTCTGTCCTATCTGTTTGCCACGCTGATCCGGACGAACAGCCATTTTTGTTAATTCGAATACCCCATCCTCTTCCTTCATCAATGCTACGGTCCCAAGAGCCCTGTCGTTCTCAACAGCAAAGAATATATGGCCTCCCGGACCCAGGATGTACTTTTCTGCATTGCTTAGCACCTCGCGATCGTATTCCTCCACGTAAAAGAAAGTTTCCAGCCATTCTATGTTGAGTTCATAGAATGCCCGCGCATATTTTGGACGGTACTCCACAATGGAAATCTTGTTTTCTTTTTCGAGCGTATGAATAATAGTCTGCAGGAATTCACCCGATTTCAGGACACGTTCGAATAAATTGATATGTTCGATGAGGGAATTCGCTGGGAAGCGTGTGTACTTTTTTACTGCCAGATCCATGGC
>JABDNM010000043.1 GCA_013043825.1 Flavobacteriaceae bacterium | reverse complement strand
CACATAAATGTACGGCAATGGCTATTCGAAAACCTTTTAATCTTACCCAATGGGTCGATGAACACCGAGAACTTCTCAAACCCCCTGTGGGAAACAAAAATCTCTATGTAGACTCGGGTGATTATATCGTTATGATCGTTGCGGGGCCGAACGCCAGAAAGGATTATCATTACAACGAAACCGAAGAATTGTTTTATCAGTTGGAAGGAAATATCAAGGTGGTCGTGCAAGATGAAGGTGTTCGAAGAGAAATGAATTTGGGTCCGGGTGATATGTACCTCCATCCTGCAAAAGTACCCCATTCGCCGGTTAGAGAAGCCAATTCCATTGGCCTTGTGGTTGAACGCAAAAGAGCGGATCTGTCCGGGAAGGACGGCCTGTTATGGTTTTGTGACAATTGCAATCATAAACTACACGAAGTATATTTTCCACTCCATGACGTGGAAAAAGATTTCCTAAAACATTTCGAAGATTATTATAATAATGAGGAACTTCGAACCTGTGACAACTGCGGCACCGTCATGGAAACCGATCCCCGATTTATGGCAGAAAAATAGTGCCGCCGTTTTCGGATTGCCTGTGTTTTAATTAGTCCATATTTATTTCAAATTTTCTCACGAATGCGTACCTTCGCGCCACATCACATTTGGTGTGCAACAATACATTCAGAAACAAAAAAAGCATAGCTCTATGGCAACCGTAGCAACTTACTTCGGAATTGAAGAAGCATTAGAAAAACTAGGAATAGAACCTGTAAATAGTGGTACTTCCACGGGAAATAAATGGTTTCCGGGAGGCACCGAGATCGCCTCATATTCTCCGGTGGATGGGCAATTGATAGGGAAAGTAACCACCACTTCAAAAGAAGAATACGAGCAGGTGATCGCTTCGGCTACTTCAGCATTTAAAACCTGGCGTACCACTCCGGCACCGCAGAGGGGTGAGGTGGTTCGACAGTTTGGTGACGCTTTGCGGCGATTGAAAGAACCACTGGGTAAATTGGTTTCCTATGAAATGGGGAAAAGCTACCAGGAAGGTTTGGGAGAGGTACAGGAAATGATCGACATCTGCGACTTTGCCGTTGGACTTTCACGTCAATTACACGGATTGACCATGCATTCCGAGCGCCCCGGGCACCGGATGTACGAGCAATATCACCCGTTGGGGATCGTAGGGATTATTTCTGCCTTCAATTTCCCGGTGGCCGTTTGGTCATGGAATACGGCACTGGCATGGATATGTGGTGATGTTTGCGTTTGGAAACCTTCCGAAAAGGCTCCCATGTGTGGCGTGGCCTGCCAGAAGATCGCGGCACAGGTTATGGCGGACAACGGACTGCCGGAAGGAATTTCCTGCCTTATCAACGGCGATTACCATGTGGGCGAATACATGACCACCGATAAACGTGTTCCATTGATCTCGGCAACAGGATCTACAAGAATGGGTAAGATCGTAGGACGAACCGTTGGTGAGCGACTTGGAAAGTCGTTACTAGAATTGGGAGGAAATAACGCGATTATCGTCACCCCCGATGCCGATATAAAAATGACAGTGATAGGCGCGGTATTTGGCGCTGTGGGTACAGCCGGACAACGATGTACCTCAACTCGTCGATTGATCATTCACGAAAGCATTTACAATCAGGTAAAAGACGCCCTGGTAGCTGCCTACGGACAACTTCGAATTGGGAATCCGTTGGATGAGAACAACCATGTTGGTCCGTTGATCGATACCGACGCGGTGGAGAACTACAACAAAGCATTGGAACGTGTCGTGGACGAAGGCGGAAGCCTCCTGGTCGAAGGTGGCGTTCTGGAAGGTGAGGGCTATGAAAGCGGCTGCTATGTGAAGCCTGCTATCGCCGAAGCCGATAATAGTTTTGAAATTGTACAGCATGAGACCTTTGCTCCCGTATTGTATCTTTTAAAATACAGCGGTGATGTAGAGAATGCCATTGAAATTCAGAATGGAGTGGCGCAGGGATTATCCTCGGCCATAATGACAAATAATCTCCGCGAAGCCGAACGATTTTTATCGGTTGCAGGAAGCGACTGCGGAATCGCAAATGTGAACATAGGAACCTCGGGTGCCGAAATTGGTGGCGCGTTTGGAGGGGAAAAAGACACCGGTGGTGGCCGTGAGTCGGGAAGTGATGCCTGGAAGATCTATATGAGACGTCAGACCAACACGATCAATTATACGACCGAACTCCCGCTAGCGCAGGGGATCAAATTCGATCTGTAATACTTCGAAAGAATACAGCTCAAGCCGAAACATTTCAAATCCCGATGCATTGTGCGTCGGGATTTTTCATTGGATCAAACTTATTTATAAATAGGAACGCGAACACTCACAAAGACATCGTTCGTTTTGGAAGAGAATAGAACATTGCTCAAAAACGATTCGGAGCCAAGGACGATCACCCCAACCCGGATTCCAATACCCCAGGAAAGACCGGTGTGCTCCTGGAAAGTTACGGGACTATAAAGGCTCAACCATTTTTTTTCGAGCCTGGGATTTATCGTAAAATAAGATAGCAGCCGGTTGCTATTGATCTTCTTCCTTCCTACCAGCGAAACGGACGATTCAAATCCCAGGAAGAGTTCCTCGGTAATTCCCAGATCTGCAAAGAAGTGGGCCGTGGCAGGGAGCTTGATCTTTTGTGATACTCTTTCCACAACTCTTTCATAGGCTTGATTGAGGATTACCTTGAAGTCGTCTTCCTCATAAATACTCGCAAAGACAGTTTTATCGAGATCATAG
>JABDNM010000042.1 GCA_013043825.1 Flavobacteriaceae bacterium | reverse complement strand
CACATAAGGAGCATAAGAAATTCTTTCAGAAACTCAAGAAAAGACCACCGAAAAAGCTGGATGAACTCATGGTTCAGTTGCATGAAACCGAATTCGAGCGCACCAACTGCCTGGATTGTGCAAATTGCTGCAAAACAACGGGTCCCTTGTTCACCGATAAGGACATTCAACGTATCTCAAAGCACTTCAAAATGAAGGAACAACACTTCATTGAAACCTACCTTCGGCTTGATGAAGATAGCGACTATGTACTGCAAGAGGTGCCCTGTTCATTTCTTGGGGCCGATAACTACTGCAGTATTTATGATGTTCGTCCGAAGGCATGTCGCGAATTTCCACATACCAACCGCAAGAAATTCCATCAAATCACGAATCTTACGTTGAAGAATGTTGCTATCTGCCCGGCGGCCTTCAATATTGTGGAGGAAATGCGAAGGAGGATTCAGCTATAGTACGACGTATCATGTCATTCCGAACAAAGTGAGGTAACTCTTTTTCAACCCTAATTAGATTCTTCGTTCCACTGCCTTTCACTCTGAATAACAACTTAATCGTAAAGCAGGTACTTCTGTCGCATGGAATCGTAAGCAGCCAATGGCCGGATCCATTCTTTTCGAATCTCATAATAGGTATATCTATTTTCAATTTGCCACTGTAAGCGCTCGGTACCGGCCAGCTTGGTGAAGAAGGGATTGAAAAATTCTGACTTTCTACCGAAGCCTACGTATGCTTCAATCAGCCATTCCAGGTTCATTCTGTCAAGACGGGGATGGTTCCGCAGGTCGAGGCCGTTACACTGTTCTCCCTTGAACTTAGGATGCTTGGCTCCCTCATTGGGTTCTGGTGTAAATTGATACGGAAAGAACTCCAACGGCAACGACGGTGCCCCAAATACCTGAAATTGATCATTTGTTCCGCGTCCGGCACTAACGATAGTTCCTTCGAAAAAACACAGACTGGGATATAAATTGATCGCGACATCATTGGGGAGGTTCGGCGAGGGTTTTACAGGAAGGGAATAGGGCGATTGATGATTATAATTCTCAACAGTAATGATCTTTAGTTCACATTGTACTCCTTTCTCCAGCCAACCTTCTCCATTGATCATTCGAGCATATTCGCCTACCGTCATTCCATGCACCACTGGAACAGGATGCATCCCCACAAAGCTCTTGTATTCTAATTCTAAGATGGGGCCGTCTATATAATGCCCGTTCGGATTAGGCCGGTCCAGGATGAGCAAGGGGATATTAGCTTCGGCGCACGCTTCCATCACATAATGCAAAGATGAGATATAGGTGTAAAACCGTGCACCAACGTCCTGTATGTCGAATATCATTATATCGATATCGGCCAACTGCGCAGGAGTTGGTTTCATGAATTTTCCATAGATAGAGATTATGGGAAGTCCGGTTTGGGCATCTATTTTGTCATTCACTTTTTCACCGGCATCGGCCGTTCCACGGAATCCATGCTCCGGCGCAAAGACTTTTGTTACTTCAAATTTCGACTTGAGCAGGTAATCCACTAAGTGCTGCTCCCGGCCATCGGTGGAGATTCGCGAGGTTTGATTTGCAACGATTCCAATTTTCTTTCCTTTGAGAATGGGTGCATATTCAGATAAACGATTAGCTCCAACTACAATGGATTCAGTATTGCTTTTGTCAAATTTGGCCAATTTCACGGTATCGTGAATCACAACTTCGTCCTGAGTCGATGAAATGATACTATCGGTCTTTGCGGCGTTTTTATCTTTGTTGCCGCTTCCGCAGGAAAAACAAGATGCGATCCCGGCAAGTAGTATGATTATTAATGTATTTTTGAAAAAAGTAAATCGCATAGAAATAGGGTGAATTTCGAATTCTTTTTAGCCAAGCGCATTGTTGGATCCAAGGATCATAAAAGTAGTGTTTCGGCCCCAATTATAAAAATTGCCATAGCCGCGATCGCCTTGGGTATGGTGATCATGCTTATTTCCATTGCAACAGGGGTTGGGCTTCAGAAAAAGATTCGCGAAAAGGTATCGGCTTTCAATGGAGATATCATCATTACCAACTACGACACCAACGCAAGCGAGGAGTCCCAGGTGCCCATTTCGACAGACCAGGCGTTCTACCCGAATTTTAATTCCATCGAAGGCATCTCGCACATCCAGGTTACGGCTTCTAAAGGTGGGGTGATTCGAACGGCCACCGATTTCGAGGGAGTTGTCGTGAAGGGCGTGGGAAAAGATTATAACTGGCAATATTTTGAAGAATACCTCGTAGAGGGAAGATTGCCCGATTATGGCGGCAACCTGAATGATGAGGTGTTGATCTCGGCATATTTGGCCAACCGACTTCAATTGAAACTAGAAGATCGAATCAATACGTTTTTCCTGGCAGCTAGTGGTGAACAAAGAACGCGGAATCGCGGATTTACCGTTGTTGGTATTTTCAACAGCGGTTTTCAGGAATTTGATGCCCAGTTTATAATGGCAGATATTCGCCATATACAACGGCTCAATAAATGGGAAGCAGAGCAGGTGGGGGCCTTCGAGGTCTTTGTAAGCGATTTTGATGAGATCACCAATATTGGCAATCGCGTTTACGATGAGATCCCCAGTGAGTTGGATGCGCTAACGATACGGGATAAGTACTATACCATCTTTGAATGGTTGGACCTGTTCGATTTCAATATTGTGTTAATCATTGGTATCATGATCCTCATTGCCGGCATCAATATGATCACCGCCCTGTTGGTATTGATCCTGGAGCGAACCCAGATGATAGGAATTTTAAAGGCACTTGGCAGTACTGACTGGGGAGTGCGCAAGGTATTCCTGTATAATGCGGCTTATATAATTTGTGTAGGATTGTTTTGGGGCAATTTAATAGGGATTGGCCTGCTATTGCTTCAGAAGTACGGGAAGCTTATCAACCTGGATCCAGACACCTATTATGTTACGGAGGCCCCGGTATACCTGGATGCAGGCTATGTTTTACTTCTGAACGGAGGTACGCTCTTGCTCTGCTTGCTGATGCTTCTAATACCCTCCTATATCGTCACCAAGATCTCCCCGGTGAAGGCGATACGGTTTGAATAACTACAGACTTCTCAAAATACCCTTCATAATTCCAATCTTACCGATCATCGACTCAGAATATCTATTACTCAAGTAGGTCTTTCCTCATTCTTATCAATTTTTAATATTTGGTTTCATAAAGTAGCATGTCGATAATACAAGCACTACTAACAAGCTTACTTCCCTTTAAGCACCTTATCGTTTTAGCTACTTGAATCCCTTGATTTTCTCCCCTTATTTAGGTTGACAACGGTCGTAGGCTCGATCGCATGAATAATAAAATTAACGAAGAATTTCATGAGTAAGTTCTTTGAATTTTAAATCTAATCCTTGACCCATGAAAAAATTATTATTAGTACTGTGTGTGCTGTCTCTGACGCAAATACATGCACAAGAATCCAAAGGATTTTCAATTGATTTTTCCGGTGGGGTGACCGCTCCACTTGGAGACTACCAGAGCTATACCAAGAACCTGGGAGCAATGAATGGCCTCAATTTAATAGGCTTTACCCAGGAAATGACCGGAAAGTATCAATTCGATCTGGCTCTAGGATACAGTTTCGGCTCCTTTGGTGCTGCGGTTCGATTTGGTCTTTTTAAGCATGAAATCTCCGATTTAAACTACGAAGTAAATATTCCATTGCAACTAAGCGGAGGGGGCATAGACGGCCTTGTTGTTGGCCTAGGACCGGTTTATAATACGGCCGCGGGAGATTTTAACTTTGAAGTTTTTGCGACAGCTGGACTAATGAACATCTCCATAGATAGATTTAGAGCGAGTTATAATGGAGCGGACACCAATCAGCCTAATGAGATTTTAAATACCGAATTAGACCCAAATAG
>JABDNM010000040.1 GCA_013043825.1 Flavobacteriaceae bacterium | reverse complement strand
CCCATGTCGTTTATAGCAGACATACAGAAAACCGGGAATAATTCATGATTCAACATTCCTGCTTTGATACCTTGCCTCATCTCATCTTCATTCAAAGTCCCTTTTTCGAAAAAAAGTTCAAGCAATTCCTCATCATTCTCGGCTGCCTTCTCCACCAGTTCATTGTGCAACCGGTTGGCTACGTCCTTTTGATCATCGGGAATTTCCAGTTTTTCCGGTTTTCCCCCTTCCGGACCAAATTTGTATACTTTCATCTTTAGCACATCCAGGATACACTGTGCACCATCGATCTTCAATGGATACTGAATTTTAACCGCACGATTTCCCACTAACCGTGTTATGCTTTTAAAACTCTCGTCGAAATTACAATTAGGGTGGTCGATCTGATTTATCACAAACAGTGTGGGTTTTCCATATTTGTCTATATAGTCCCAGATGATCTCGGTTCCCACTTCGACCCCATATTGGCCATTCAAAACAGTCACTATGGTGTCGGAAACCCGGATGGAGGATATAATTTCTCCAACAAAATCATCCAACCCTGGCGTGTCTATAATATTGATCTTATAATTGCGCCATTCTGTGTGTAATGGAGTTGCAAAAACCGAAGCTTCCCGTTCGTGTTCAATGTCGTGATAGTCGGAAACAGTATTGTGGGCCTCCACCGTACCACGGCGGTTTATGAGGCCTGCTTCGAAGAGCATTGTTTCGGCTAAAGTTGTTTTACCGGAGTTATGTGCACCTACGAACACCACGTTCTTGATGTGCTTATCGTCGTATATTTTCATGGTTGAAGGATTTACTTCTAAAAATAGGAAATATTTAAAGAAAGTACTAGCATTATTTGGGGTGAATGGGTTTTTTTGAAAGCAGATTCGCTCAAACGCAAATTACATCGATTTTTGTAGTGAATTTCAGCACTCGATCGTTTTCTAAAAGCGAAGACGTGGGTAAAATTACCCACGTCTTCTTGGCCTACCAATTTAGCATGATTTGCTAAACGGCTTCTTTTTCTCTGGCTCTAATGGTTGCTAATTTCTCGATCAAGTCTGGTACTTTTTCGAACGCAGCCGCTAAGCCTCGAGTTTTACCTGAGGCAAGAAACGAGATCTCTTCTCCTTTGGTAACCAGGAAACCGATGGGTTCAATCCCCATACCGGCACCTCCACCCATGCCCTGGCCTGTTCTGGCTTTGGATTCTGTGCCTTCTCCGCCTCCGGATCCAAATCCCATTCCTACCTTGATCACCGGTACACACTTAAATTCTCCCAATTCAAATGCTTCACCAATGACGGTTTCCGTCTGTGCTTCAGTTTTCATGAAGTCTGTCATCTGTCCCATTAATTCTCGAAATTGTAAGTCCATAATTTAGATTTAAATATTAATAAATGATTTTAGTATATAGAAGGGTCGGTTTTGAATTTCCAACACCAGTCTATTTCTGTTTTGAAAATTGATCTCAAATCCTCCGTAACGATGGTTTAAAAAACCAAAGACGGGATAGAGCTTCGCATTAAGTATTGGATCTCCGGTATCTACATTGAGCGAAAACTGACGTATCCTAAAGGATCGAAGAAGTCGTATTATTTTTCTAAAACCAAATCGGCTTCTCCTGGAACGGCTTCTGCTTTCGGCAGGTTTTTTGGTTTTGGTTTGTTTTTTATACTTCAGCGGAAAGAAATCGAAATGTAAGAACAGGATCTTCAATCTCAATTTGATCAGTTGTTCTTTGTCTCCCTTTAACTCCGCCTTCATCAAGCCCTTTACCTGAATAAAGTACTGTTTGGCATCGGTGTCGATTCGAAAAATAATGGGTACAAAAAGCAGGTAAAAAACGAGTAATAAGAGTAGACTTATTAAGATGGCCCAAAGCATCGCTCTATTTTATAGCAAAGGAAGTTGACCAGCACAAAACCCACAATGATAATTGTCAGACTACAAAAATAGTTATCAAGCAATCGGTTAAAAATTCAGAAAACAGATTTTTTTTATTCCATAGTTTGTTGTTTGACAGTGTCTTAGAAGCATCTTAACAAATTGATCTCGGAATTGGCACGCTTGTTGGAATTTCATTTACAGGAGTCACTCTTTCAGAATAAACCATTCGGAAGAAATAAGGTCAAAAGATTGAGAATACTCTAAAAATGATGTTTAACCTTAAAAGTGCAAGTCATGAAAAATTTAAAAGACTTTTGGAGCGAGAAGCTTAACAAGTGGAATGAAAAATTGCAGGAATTTGCTAAAGCAAGTAGCTATGCCATACACAGATAATCCTGAGCCATTTTGTAAGATTCTATGATATCCCTTGCTGCAAAAGTGAGGGATTTTCATTTGCTTCTAGTCCAACACATCCACCCTATCGGTACTCCAGAATTTATGTTTTGCCATACTAACCGTACAACTTTTTTATTACAAAATTACTAGTATGGGTGAAATTCACCGCTAAGGCTATAACTATTTCGCAATCCCAAGGATGTCCAGGTGTATCTCGACCTTGTTGCCAATAATCTCCCTGCCATCGGGTAAAGCGCGGTCCGGGCCCACGCCAAAATCCAATCTATTGATCTCCATGGTCCCACTTAAGGCGATGGACTGCTTTCGGGTAGGAAGATCTACCGCAGGTCCCGTGAACGTGACCGGAAACTTAATTTCCTTCGTTACTCCCTTAATGGTCAAGTTTCCTTTCATATAAACAATACCCTCCTCTTCCATCAACTGGGTGGAACTAAACGACAATCGCGGGTGATTCTCGGCATCCAGGAATACTTCACTACGGGCTGAAGTCTCGCCTCCAGGGTTATTTGCAAGGTAAGATGCTACACTTACCGATATTTCAACCTTTGCGTTCAACTTATTCGAAGGATCGTAATCCATACTACCCTGTACATCTCCGAATCGTCCTACAACGTTTACCACACCAAAGCGTTGAACCTCCATGAGAACGGAGCTGTGGCTATCGTCGATAAGATAATTTTGTGCTGAAAGCAGGTTGAAAAGAAAGAGAACTGATAGCGTGAAAAAGAAAGTAATAAATTTCATGAGTTAGTTGTTTGATATAAAGTACGTTGATCAAAGCGGGAATTCGTTACGGAATATGAAATATTTAACGTTTTTTGCACGTGAACAAGGGGGCTTTTAATGCTCCGGAAAGCATTAAATTAATTGTAATCTTTTTAGTACATTTTGTGTATTTCTTACACACTTTTAATCCTATATTCCTACAAATATTTCACATATTAGACATTTTATCGATATAATACACTATTTATTCGTTATAAAGCACTATTTGCGATTGGCAATTTAACACCTTTGCATCCTTTGGCGACCTATATTTGAATAACCAAATTTATTACTTATGAACGCCCCCGTTTTTTTTAAGTTATTGGTTGCTTTAACCTGCTTATTTCAAATACAGTTTTGTATTTCTCAAGTAGGAATTGGAACAACCACTGCCCGAACCACTTTAGAGGTCGCCGGTGATACCGAAATTTCCGGAAATGTACAAATTGGCACCTTCAAACCGTTGAATGATAACGAAACTTCGTCTTTTCTCATTCAGGAGACAGACAGTTCTATCAAATCGCTGGACGTAAGTAATCCAACTGGAGCAGCCCTTGCCTATATCCAGGAATACATTATTGTGAACCCAAACCTGGACTGGATCAAGGATTTCGATACCGGAATTGACGCCACAGATTATGTACTTATAGTGACTTCGGCGAGTTACGATCTTGAACTAGATCTAACAGAGGCTGCCGGGGCAGAAAACAACGCGAGTTTACCCTACGCTTCTACCTTTATTAAGTACGGCACCTGGCATATCATTGCAGACTATCCGCAGGCAGCCAATCTTGATGAAACTGCTATTGGTACCTGGACGATCAAAACCCTTATATTTTCTAGCGACGTGTCCAAACAATTCGGAAGCGTTGATATTCCCATGTCTAACCTACCGGTAGGTGCAGCTACTGCTCCTATCATTGACTAGAACCTACTACTTATGAAAAAGCTTTACGCAATTATAGCACTCTTATTTATCGTTTCGTCCTCTTTCGCTCAAGTGGGAGTAGGGACGACCAATCCTCAGGCCGACTTACATGTAGCAGGTAACACCCTGGTACAGGAAGGTTTTTCTATGACCAATATTCCTACAGTACCGGTTAACGAAGAAAACTTCATGTTAATCACACGAGTGACCAATTCAACGCCAGTAGGAGAAATTAAAGCACTGGATGTTGGTAATTTGAGTGTTGCACCCGTCAATGTGATCAATTATAGTTTTACAAACCTCAGTTTGGACAATCTGGACGACGTGGATTTGCAGTACGATACCAGCAAATATGTGGTAGGCCTGGCCGATTTTAGATATGTGGGAGACGCTATTCAGAAAACACCTGCCGGAAGCACCTATTCCATTGGACATTTTGTTGTTAAAGTCTTTGAAAGTGGCGGAACCTGGCACCTTCAGATAAAAAATGAAGAACTGGATCTATCCCCCTTAGGTTCGATCGATTATTATGTAACGCTTTTTGTTTATGACAAATCGTATTTCAGGAACATGCCACCTATCACAACCAATATGGGAGGATCAAACACCGGAACTGCTTCAAGTACTCCTGTACTTCACTAAATCGAAATCCTATGAAACAAATTATAACCTACATCGTACTAATATTGAGCTCCCTGGCTGCGAGCGCACAGGTTGGTATAAACACGACAACTCCATCAGCGGCTCTAGAAGTGGATGGCAACGTAATTATTGAAGGAAGTCTCACTTTGGAAAATCCGGGCGACAATAGCGATATTAGGGGATCCAAATTTTTAATTCGTTCTTTAGACTATGAACTAATGCAATACGATATTAGCACAAGTAAGTACGGCCCTATCAATTTTGCGGAATTCGCGTTCAAAGACGTGCCACCGCAAGGACTATTGGATTACGATACCAAGATTTCTATCGTGGACTATGTGGTGAGTGTTCAGGGATATACGTTTGCCGAAGCTGGGGAAGTAAGGCAGGGGAGTATAATGCCTCATAGTATTATCTCTGATGATAATATAGAAGGATATCAAATGTACGCCTACGCCAATCCGGTTACTCAAACCTGGTGGATCAAGGCTTTTGTAAATAATTCAGAGTTTCAGGTGAGGCAGGGAAATGGTTACATCAATACACCCATCGACCTTTATCTTAATATCATGATGTATCGCAAGGGCTTCATTACGAAAACCCAAAGCGACATCAATGTAAACATGGGAGGATCAACTACAACTACAGCTCCACTTCCGGCGGGATTCTAACAAAATAGTAGAATTGGACTTTCGTTTTGTTAATATAGTTCAAGCTATATTTAACATCTATATCTTACAATAAAATAGCTAATAATACTATTATATCGTTAAAATGTAATATTTATCAGATGTAATACACTTTTTTATTAACTTTATTAACAGTCAATTACATTTTTCCTACATATATTTGTAATTCAAAACATGTTACTTATGTATGCCCCCAAATCATGCAGTATATTGTTCCTTGCCCTGGCCCTTCTTATAGGTCAGTATTGCTTTTCACAGGTGGGAATAGGGACCAAAACTCCACGTAAAACATTAGAAATAGCCGGTGATGCCGAAATTTCTGGTAATGTAGAAATTGGTGTGTATAAATCACTTGGTGATGCAGACACATCGACTTTCCTCGTTCAGGAAACGGACGGAACAATTAAATCCTTGGATGTTAGCAACCCCACTGGCGCCGCATTAGGTTACATTCAGGAATATGTTATTACAAATATGGAAGAGGATTGGGTTCGAAATTTCGATACAGGAATTGATGCTACAGATTTTACCGTAATTGTAACCTCTGCAAGCTTCGATCGTGAACTGGATATTACTGAAAGTAACGACGCGCCTGATAATTCTAGTTTACCATACACGGCTACTTTTGTAGAAGCAGGAACCTGGAGGATCATTGCAGATTATCCCATGGCCGCAAATGCGTATGCGTCGGAGATCGGTACATGGGTGATCAAGACCCTGATCTTCTCCAACGATCTATCTAAACAATTCGGAAGCATAGATGTATTTATGTCGGACGGAAGCATCGGAACGGCAATAACCCCAGTGATCGACTAACCCAAAACGTATGAAACGCAAACTAACTTTTATTGCTATACTCACTTGTTCCATTGCAATCGCCCAGGTTGGGATTGGAACTACCAACCCGCAGGCCGATCTGCACGTGGGTGGTGATATCCTTGTTCAGGAAGGATTTAAAGTAAATAACCTGAATACGGTAGATCCAACCGATGAAGATTTTATGTTGGTCTCACGGGTTACCAATTCATCACCTGTGGGAGAGATCAAGGTATTGAATGTTGGTAATGTGGCTGTTGCTCCCGTCAATACTATCGATATGCACTTCACGAATATAAGTCTAGATAATCTAAGTGATGTTGATCTGCAGTACGATACGAGCAAGTACATTGTAAGTGTCGCCAACTTTCGCTATGTTGGTGATCCCATTAAAAAAGTTCCCATCAACTCATCCATGTCCATTGGTAATTTTGTAGTAAATGTTTTTGAGAGTGGTGGAACATGGCATTTAGAAATTCGAAATAGATCCTTAGACTTGAATGCAGGTGATTCCTTGGACTACTATGTCACCCTAGTGGTTTACAACAAAGCCTATTTTCGGAATTTGAGTTCTATAAATACCGATCTGGGAGGCAATAATACCGGATCTGCATCCTCGATACCTAACCTTTATTAATCTGGAATTATGAAGATAAGCAACATTATATGGTTCTCAATTGCGTTAATAACCCAGGTATCATTCGCCCAGGTGGGAGTAAATACGACCAACCCGCAGGCCGATCTTGAAGTAATTGGAGATATTAAAATGGACTTTGGCCTAGTGCTTGAGAATCCGGGAGATAATACCCAGATCAGGGGATCCAAATTATTGATCAACACCATGGACAACCGTCTGTTGGAATACGATATTACTTCCAGTAAATATGGACCGATTAACTATGTAGAATTTGTCTTTAATGATGTTTCTACCAATGGCTTACTAGATTACGACACCCGGATCTCCACAATTGATTACCTGGTCACAGTTCAAGGTTACTACTATTTGGAAGCCCAAACAGGAGATACCAATGTAATGTTGCATAGTATCTTAGACAACGATAATATTGAAGGGCATCAATTCTATGCTTATGCGAACCCGGTTACACAAACATGGTTTATCAGGGCGCTTGTTAACAATTCGCAGTTCGTAACTCGCGATGGCAGCACCATGACAAATTCATCCATCGACCTCTACCTAAATACAGTGATCTACCGGAAGGGTTTTATCAGTAAATCTCAAGCCCCGATCACCGTTGATATGGGTAATTTAGAGACCGGTACAGCTCCTTTACCTGCAGGATTCTGATTTGTCATCTAAAAAATTGTTCAATATGACCATCCAGCACCTTCTTTAGGTGCTGTTTGATTTATAAGCGTTTATATTTAGGTAGAAAGCCAATGGCCTATGGAGAACTAGTACCTGATCTTGATTCATGTTTCGAACTAGTGTTCTGGTTACTTGCCTGATGACCTGTCTGGTCTTCCCAAAATCCAACGCTCAAGTGGCTGTTGGTGTAGCTTATGGTATGCAAATTCCCGGACGGCAAGATTTGAAATTCCGCTATTACGAGAATGATCAGCTTATTTACAATATTCGGACTACATATGTAAGAACGAAGTCCACGGCGATTTCGAATTTCTTTGCCACCTATTGGAAGGGAAAGTATGGTGGGCGATTGGACTACTATAGTTGGGAACATTACAGCACTGCCAAAACATTTCTCAACAACGAGATTCCACCTTTTTTTACCGTTGAACAGGCGCGTGAAGCATTATTGATCAGCCCGATGGTGCGCTTCAATTATCCTTTTAAAAATGAAGATGAAACCGGATTTAAGGAGGAATACTCCTTTATAGGAATTGGATTGGGGGAAGCCCTCACCGAAGTAGACCAAGGTAAAGAGGAATGGAGGGCCGCGTTTCAATTGTTTTGCGGCATAAGCATTCCCGTTTCAAAACGATTGCGCTTGCTGCTAGAAGCAAAATTACTGCTTACACGGGATGCAGATACCTTATCAAACCAGGATGGTTGGTTCGTTGACACCTCTGGGCGCTGGCATCCATTCCGATTTGGACCACACTGGGATACCAAATATCACGTACTTCAAATCGCTATGGCATGGAAACTTTAATATTGTTTAAAGCATTACAACTATCGAAAACGGGTTTTTCTAATTGAAATCTTCAAACCGATTTCACAATAACACATTTGCCAAAAAACATCAAAACTAAGGAGTGGTTTTCACCAGTGACAACCATGCAGGACACTATTCGCTTAAATAATACTTGCTACCTTAACACCGCCTTCATCGTGGCTTTCTTTCCTCCGGAATTTATGGTGATAAAATACAATCCGGAATTCAATTTCGCCCCTGAGTTATCGGTGCCATCCCATTCAATTCTACGATGGCCACTAATGCCTTCATCCAGTAGGTTACGAACTTTTCGCCCCATTAAATCAAAAATCTCAATGGACGTTCGTGTTTCATCATGAATTGAAAATTCGATCCAGGTAGATTCGTTGAAGGGGTTCGGTGATATTTTGGCGTCAAAAGCTTGGATCGCCAGGTCATCCACGGCCAATAGATTCGGAACAATACGAGTGTAGTATACATCCTGCCCCCCATTGATGGTGTTAGCCCAGGCAAGATGAGCGTATTGGTCATCGCTTTTCATGTCGAAGTAATCGCCCATTTTTTGTTGCTGGGGATATCCAATTCCGGGATCGAACGATTCCGAAATAGGGCGATTAAGCGACCAGCTTTCCCCTTCATCTCCAGAGTAGATATAATAAAGAACGCTTTCGAAATTTCCGGTTGCATCACGCGTGTCAAGCCAGACCACGTCTATTCTACCATTAGGAGCTACACTCATAGTGCCAAACCATTGTCGCGCATCGGTTCCCGGGTCGGTGTTAAGTCGAACCGGCGGGGCGAAAGTGACCCCTCCATCGGTGCTTTTAGCGAACATCACATCGGCAGGATCACCATTGGATAAGCGATCGACAGTGGCCAGAACATATACATTGTCATTATTGAGGTCTACATCTACCCATACCTGTCCCAACAGTCCCTGGGGGTTGACAGGGTCTCCAATTCCCAGGTCTCCGTCCAGGTCCACCACGGTTACCGAATCCCAGGTAACAAATTCTTCATTCGGGTCTTTGGCAGTAGTGGATTTTATCAAGACGAAACCGGTACCGTTGTTGCTAATTCCTACTACATAAAGATCTCCATTGGCGTCTACCGCCAGGGTTCCCCATCTGGGGCTTTCATCGATCTCGATACAGGTTTCGAACGTCTCGCTACCATCGGTAGATCGGGTAAAGTAGCCCGGTGAGCAGGTGGTAAAACTCTCGTTCCAGTTTGAGTAATTATTTCGTGAACCAATTCCGTTGGTTCGATCGATCCGCATCCACTGTTTATCACCTCCAAATGCAGGAAATGGTCCTTCCCAGGTAAAACTTCCGTCTTCGATTTTATAGACGTCACAGGCAAAATTGCCTCTCAGGCTATTGTAGTACAGGTTACCTTCTCCATCGAAATCAAGGACCGGATCAGACCGGAATACTCCCGGGTTGATTGGTCCCGGGAACACGAAAGAGAATCCACCATTATCTGAGTGCCCGTACCCAGCCTGACGAAAATTACTCGAAATGTTATCGAATTGCCGCCAGCCAACAACAATACGGTTATTGTTTGTTGGATCCACAGCCAAAGACGGCTCATTAGCGGCATCTCCAATTATATCATCGCCATTCCCATCTACATTGACCTGAGTGGTAAACCAGAAGTCGCCACGAGCAGAATAAGCTGGTCCCTTCGGCATCAAATTTCTGTCTACATAAACATAGGGATCCTCTTCAACTTCATGATGAATATTATCAAGCTCCTGAATTACAGGTTCTTGAGATAAAAGGCTAAAGGAGATACAAAAAAAGAAAAGTGAAACGCTGTAGATATTTTTCATGACGAACTGGTATTTTGTATGAATCGATGTTATAAAAATAAGGTATCGTTGTCAAAAATCCGATTGGGTTGGTGAAAAAGCAGTCGTAGTTTATAAAATGAGACTCAACGGCTTACAAAGTGTTGATTGCTGTTCAGTTTAAAGAGATTTGCCAGATTTACCCTACGTGCTATAATTTACTTATATTGGCCCTTTAAAACTCCCTATATGACTAAGAATTTACTAGTGTGCTTGATATTTCTCCTTGGAACAGGTATTGTATCGTTCGCCCAGAAAAAACCAATCAAGATTGAAGAGGAACGAAAATCCAATCGGTTGTTTCTGAATGCCGTCAATGAGAACCTTATTGATTACGATATAGCGATCAAGGTGGAAGGAACTGGTTTCAGGCAACGGAAAGGAATTCCTCGTAAAGTACGTGTGCCTGCCACTTCTAAAGTTAATCTGATAAGCCTTGTTATTGAACGCGGTAAAGAGCCCAACTATACCTATACCCTAGATGTAACAGACAGCCTCTCAAGGCGTGCAATTCGAAAAGATTACGAGAAAATCAAGATCGAACCAAAAAAAGCGATCACCATTTACCTTACTGAAAAATGTGTAACCTGCGATACCATAGTAAATCCTTTGAAACGAAGTCCGTATAAATTTCAATCCTATGTGGTTTCTGAAAATGAAACAGTAAAAAGCCAGTTGGAAAAAGCATTTGTAGGCGCCTCGGTACCGCTAAGTGAGATGAAAAATCCTGTCATCACCCTGGATGGCAAAATGTATATTCATATCCAATCGTATGAAGATTTGTTGATGCGCCTCGAAGAGGAAGGCGATCCTGTTCCCATTCGGGAGTAAATTATAAAGACTACTCTTTCTCCGGTAGACTTCCCACAAACTAAAAAAGCCTATCTCCTGGTTATTTTTAAAGCAGAATTGAAATAATTAATTAGAATTTTTTTCGGGCATGGGTCCGCGCAAATGAACGATAAGCCCGTTCAGAAAGTTCCGAAGAAATTGGTCTCCACATTCCATGTATTTTGGGTGTTTGGGGTTCCGGTATAGGGCTCCAATTTCACTTTTGGTCACCTTGAAATCCACCAATGCGCATATTTTAACGATATCCTCGTCCCTTAGTTTATGAGCGACACGAAGCTTTTTCATGATATCGTTGTTACTCATTGCCATGACAACGTAGTTTGTGAACTAGACTTTCTTCACCTTCACGGCATTCATTCCCTTCTGTCCGCGTTCTAATTCGAAGTTCACACGGTTCCCTTCGGTAATCTCCTCCAGGGTACCACTTACATGAACAAAATAACGCGATTTGTTTTCGGCGTCGATAATGAATCCAAATCCTTTAGATGGGTCGTAGAAGTCTACGGTTCCCTCTCTTACGGGATCTTCTTCTTCCTGTTCTTCCTTCTTCGGAATTCCAAGGATTATATCTTCCGGGTCGATTTCGGCTTTCATGGATGGGTCTGGGGGAGTATCGGTGAACTGTCCGTTCTCATCCACATAAACGAGCATGCTTTCAAGGTCTCCTCCTTTATTAGAATTTGCCTTTCGTTCTTCTCGTTTTAGGCGTTTTGCCTCTTGTTTTTTTAAACGTTTTTTTTCTCTTTCTTTTTTACCGTAAGTCTCGTGCGATCCAGCCATTAAGTGTAATAAATTTTTTAAATGAAGTGTTAAAGATACGTTTTATCCCGCGGTATTCAAGCATTTTGCCGCATTATGTTTGAATGACCGCAAGTTTACTGTACTTTTATAGAAGTGTTAGTAACTTGGTTTTCAGTGGTTTAATTCTGAAATTGAAGTTCCTTTGGTCTACTTGAGTATTTGATTCAACAAGGATCTTAAATTATTCCCTAATCACTTTAATGGTAGCCCTGTTGCCGGTGAGCAAGTTCCATTCTTTGGCAGAGATTATAAACCCATTATCGTCGTATACATGAAGTTCGGCTGTATTTGGACCCGACGAGCCCTGGTTGAGGGCTTCAAAAACAATTTCATTCAATCCTTCCTCCAGGGTAAGTGTGAAGCCACTAAAACTTCCTCCCAAAAACACACTGGATTGAACAATATCATGATTCACATAAACACGAATCAAGTCACCATCCACGTATTCATGATCGCGATATTTTACACTAACAAAAAGGGAGGCGGTCTTCACTTCCCCCAAATATTGATCCTTGGCATACTCTGGTAAAGGCTCCTTGTCTCTTGTAAACGCCTTGGGTGCTTTACCTTGATCATTCAGTAACAACCCATCTCCTTTCATCATGTCGAAGGGCTCGGGCTCCTCCTCTCCTACCGATAGCTGTGTTTTAGGGTCCCGCTCGTCTTTTGGGAGAGTGAGACTGGGTTTTTCACGTGCAGGAAGCTTCAGGCCAGTTGGATCTTTGGTATTCGTGTCTTCGACTTCAAATTGAACCGTATTGGTGGTGGTTTCAATCTGCGCCTTAGCAGCGTTCATTCCTAAGAACAACGCACAAAACACAAACAATTCATTTTTCATAGTGCTCATTTGATAATCTTTCAGCAATAATCAAACCAAAAATTTATTCTAACTCCTCGTTTTGATCCGAATCGTCCGAATCATTTCGTCTTCTCTTGCGAAGGGTAAAGTAAAGTACGATCAAAATCAAAGGCAATACAACATAGATCAACACATCGAAGGGATTGCTAAAATCCAGCGGTGTATTGTTATCGGGATGAGGTACTTCCCTCGGTATTTGCATCAAGAATCCTGTCATTGTTTGATCATTTTTTGCACGAACTGGCCTTTTACCGGGTCCTCGATCCTTAAAAAATACAATCCGGATGACAGATTTTCTAATCCGTTGATCGTAATCTCTTTTGGTCCATAACCCAACTTCATGTCGATTGCTCTTCCCTGCAGATCGAAAAGGCCAACTTTTATTAAGGCAAAATCTACGGTATCGAACCACTTCACGACAATCTGACCGGAAAATGGATTCGGGCTTACACCAACGACATTAAATTCGAAATCACTGTTGCCAAGAATACCGTTTGTGTAATTTGCCACTTCAAAATCATCGAAATAAAATCCATCGGCCGGTATAAAGGAATCATTGAAAAGCGTAAACCGGAAATTAACCGATGCTTCCCCTTGCAGATTTTGGAGTAAATAATTCTTTTCATGCCATGATTCGGCACCTTCAAAGGAGTCCAGGGTTTGCCAACTTATACCCGCATCCAGGGACATCTGAAAATCCACACGGTCTCCATTTTCAAAGGAGTATTTGGAAACAAAGGAGATCGCCGGTTGCTGGGCTCCACTAAAATCGAAAGTTGGAAGTAGTTCAAACGAATTTTGCGTGTTGTTCTCGCCGTTACCACCGTTAGAATCTCCAAAACATTGAGTCCCGCTATATGCGTCGTCTAAAACCACACTCCATAATATTCCTGTTCCGCTGCTTATCCAGTTGGAAGCTCCGTTCTCGGCATTGTCAAAGTACAAGACTTCTTTTTCACCGGTTTGAACCGTTAAGACCATTTGGTCGTTAAAGATTCCGTCCTGGGTGGTTACCAGGGTCAATTCGAAAGAGCTTTCCGTGAAATTAGGATCCAGTGTGATCTCAAAAGAAGTTCCCAGGTTATCGGCCCTGGATCTTGGTGCTACACTTCCGTACGATTGTGGTGCACTTACTGTAATACCAGGATGGCTGGGAGTAACTTCAACGATGACATTTTCAGCCGTTGCTCCTACTCCAACATTCTTGACTTCAACGGTTAGCTCCATGGTTTCTCCAGGAATGGCATTTCCACCCAGTTCGTGACTTTGAACATCCACAAAGGCTCCGGCGATCCAGGACTGATAGAATAATGGAAATACATTCTCACCTACCAAATCGAAGATCGTACTTTGAGGTGGCCAGAATCCACTACCATCAATTTCCGGGGTCCAGCCGTAGATGCCTTCCGAATGCATGAAGTCGCGTGTAGTACCGCAGGAAGTATATCCCAGCATTTGGAAAGTGACACCGTAAGGGTAGTCATTCTCACTTAAGAATACAGAGGCCCATTCTGAATAGATCTCAAAAGCCGGGGGCGAAGTGTTATAACCATAGGGCATTAAATAGCTGCCGGCCGTAGAATGGGTTGAAAATGCGGTTTTTGGGAGGACTTGCGCCATAAAATCTCGAACTGCCGAAGATTCCGGTTCCGAAAATGG
>JABDNM010000038.1 GCA_013043825.1 Flavobacteriaceae bacterium | reverse complement strand
CTCTCCAGATATGATCACCTGGCATCCAGTGGAGAGCGAAGAAAGTAAAAAACGAATTTCGGTCCTGCATCCAAGGCCCGGGATGTTCGACAGCCGATTGGTGGAACCCGGCCCCTATGCCCTATATCGCGATGAGGGAATAGTATTGATCTACAACGCGAGCAATGCCGCCAATTTCAATGATCCCGGACTGCCGCAGTTCACCTATGCT
This sequence comes from Flavobacteriaceae bacterium, assembly GCA_013043825.1. Taxonomy (GTDB): domain Bacteria; phylum Bacteroidota; class Bacteroidia; order Flavobacteriales; family Flavobacteriaceae; genus Aureisphaera. The sequence goes on along the minus strand of JABDNM010000038.1, from coordinate 7,863 downwards.
GCTGGACAGGCTTTGTTCGATAAAGAAAAGCCATTCAAATTGATAGATCGCACGAATGACTATTTCATCTACCCGGATAAGGAGTATGAAAAGGTGGGAGAGGTTAACGAAGTGTGTTTTGTAGAAGGATTGGTGTATTTTAAAGAGAAATGGTTTTTGTACTACGGAACTGCCGACTCAAAGATTGCTGTGGCGGTCTACGATCCAGCGAAATAAATTTCACCTCGAGCTTCCGCAGTTGGCGGAATATTAACTACCAAAGGGCAACACCAGTAATAAGTTGAAGGTCCAGCTAGTCCATACTCGCTATGCTTTACAATCCTGCCTAACTTTGTAAGTGTTTAATTTTCAAATAAGTACGACTTATTGTAACTTTATAAAGTAAAAAATTCAGCGATGAAGACATGCCTGTTATTTAGCATATTCATGGCCTCTTTGCTCTCTTGCACAGTCACTTCCGAAGATGCATTCAAGAAGGCAGCAATCTGCGAAGGTGATGCTTTCTCTATCGATGATTCTAAGTATAAAATCATCCTGGTGATTGGCCAATCGAATACCCACCAGGGATTGGGTTTAGATCCGAATATTGACATTCCACTTAAAGGTGTTGTCCAATTAGGAAGGTTTGAAGAACGAGACATGCAGCTGGTTGATGCCACCGAACCCCTTGATCATCATACGGTTAAAGCAAATAGGATTGGGTTTGCCTTGACCTTCGCTAATTTATTCAAACAAGAACTTCTGGCGCCGGAGGACGCTTTAATTATTGTTCCTTGCGGGCATAGTGGAACTGGTTTTGAAGATAATATGTGGAATAAAGGCGATACACTTTACAATGATGCGGTTAACAGAGTGAATCACTTGCTGAAGAACTACCGTGGAAGTAAGCTTCAGGCTATTTTATGGCATCAAGGAGAACGGGACATCAATAACAAAAATTACGAAAACGCGCTAACTGCCTTTGTTGAGGATATTCGAACAGATCTAAACCAACCCAACGTGCCTTTTATCCTGGGCGGTATGGTGCCATACTGGGTAAATCAAAGGTTTTCAAGAAGAAAGCACCAAGCTATTATAGCCGGGATAAAGAATAATGTTTGTTATACAGCTTACGCAGACCCCACATCGCCTTTTCGTATTGAAAAAAAGGACAATTCTAAAGACGCTGTTCACTACGATGCTGCAGGGCAACGTGAAATGGGACTCCGGTACTTCCAGGAGTACCTAAAACTCATAGAGTCTAATTAAATATAAGTATGAGTAAACTTTACAAAGGTTCTGGAAAATCTTATCCCACGTGTAAGACCCCGGCTGTTAGTTACCACCGCCGAACAACCTGTGAAATTCATGTTTCATTTCAGCATTTCCAATAAGGACGATCTCTGCTCCCGAGGAAAGCTCGGTATCAGCCGTTAGCTTGGTAATAACCTCATCATCTTTCTTAAGGGCGATCACAGAAAGCCCCGTTTTGGCTCCTATCTCAGATTCGGCCAGGGTTTTACCTACCAACAGATCGGGAACTTGAGTGATAAAGAGGTGCACGCCTTCTCCAAGAACGGTTAAGTTCTGCCCCTGTACAATGGACAATGTAGCCAAAGCACCCAGGGTAGCATAGCTCAAGACAAAATCTGCACCCGCACGGTGAATGATCTCAATATTCCTCGCATCGGAGATCCTACTCACAATTCTCAGTTCTTTATTCAACTGCCGGCAATAGGAAGCCAAATAAATGTTCATAGTATCGTCGTTGGTCGAAAGCAAGATTGAAGGTGCTTCCATGACCCCTGCCTCCACGATCAGGTCGTAATCTGATGCCAGTCCTTCAAACACCTTGTTGAACAAGTGGCCAACTTTTTTGCATACTTTCGGATCCTGTTCGATGAGGTTCACCGGGATGCCTAATTCATTCAAGGCAACTGCCGCCGCCATTCCCACTTTTCCCCCTCCTATTACCAGTACAGGGTTCATGTTGACGTCATAATCCAGATACAGCTCGTCAATTCCTTTTAATTGGGCCTCATTCCCAATAATCACCAAAACACTGTCATCAGTAAGTATTTCATCGCTTTTGGCGGGTCTCAACCTACCGCGTTTCCAAACAGCCGCAATGCTGATCCCAAATTTCTGTCGGAGATTGGTTTCCCGGATAGTTTTATGAGCCAACGGAGTTTTGTGTACGGGTAATTCGGCTATCAACAAATCCTCGTACTGACCAATAGGATGTGATCTTGCATGTTGTGCATTTACCCGGTTCGCCAACTGTTCTCCCAGCCATCGTTTTACCGGAAGTACGTGGTTTGCACCACTCAATTCCAATACGTCGATCGATTCGTCTTCATTCGCAATGGCAACAATAGGTACATTAGGAGCAATATGCCGGACTGTTAGAATTATTCGAGTGTTTTCAGTATCACTTCTATTCACCAGCACAAGTTTAACGTCTTCCAATTGAATTAAGCTAAACGTTTCCTCATCATCAAAATCTCCCCAAATCACCGGAATTTGATTATCGTGTCTCTGTAAGGCGATCTCCGGATCACTTTCAATCATATAGTAAGGAATCTTTTCCTGATTCAATCTCCAGGTGAGGTCCCTGGCAATGGAGTCGTAAGAGCATATGATGATGTGGTCTTTGGTTCCGGCCGGCACTTGTCGTGGAACCCGGTTCTTATTCCTCGAATCTAAAAATGGGATATAAAAAAATCGAATAAATGCGAATGGCAGTACAATAAGGAGCATAATAATCCCTGAGAGTAGCACGATGATGCTAAACAGCCGCCCTATATCAGATTCGAACGTGATATCTCCAAATCCAAGTGTACTCATTACAGTGAGGGTCCAATAAAATCCAGTGACCCAAGAATAGTAGCGGCCCTCCACAGAGATCATGATCACATGAAAGAGGATAGAATACAGTACGACCACAGCACCCAGGAACAACAGGTATCGTACAAGCTTTTTCGCATTGCGTTTAAATACCCGGTCCTTAAGAAAATAGGCTAACTGGCTGCTAACAAATTTCATAGGTACCAATTCTAAACAATCGAACGAAGAAGATTGGTCCAAACCAACTTAGCTTCCAGGTTCCATAAAAGAAAGATACTAAATATCATGGGTTTCTAATTTGAAAATTTCGCTTATGATAGTAAATGGTATCTATTGGCAGCAAAGTGTTCCTCATTACGGCCTTCAAAACTAAAACACCTCAAACCGAATTAAGCCTCCCATACTTTGCTGAACATGAAAATTCACTGTTGAGAAGTAAATTTTCATCGCAATTCTGAAACGCCTACCTTTAAGCATGTCTCCTAAATTTTTATACATGAATGCACTTAAAGGGAGTGTTATAGGAATTATATTGGGGTGAATAAATCGCGTTTAATCATGCACACAAAAATGAAGCTTTAATGGAGTTCAAATTATGAAAGCATACTGGCATTATTATATAATTGAATCCAGCGAAACAACAAGGCAGCTAACAATTGTATCTCAAGGGAAAGAGGTCCTGTTCAAGAAACCAGAGCAAGTTGAATTGCCTAACGGAGGCCCGGCATATCGTATATCTTCCCAAAATCAAGAGTTTGTTCAAGAAACGGATGACACATACGAATTTTCTTTAGCTCTTATCGATGACAGTTCAGATCAACCCAGTGAACTAGTCAAATTACCATTTCCAAATAGAGCACATTCGAGAATCGACCAAAATGAAGCATATAATTCAGATAGTTATATTTATCTATAAGAAATTACTATGAAAATAGATCTCACGAACATATTCAATGACTTCTACACAAGCATAAGTGCCATGATCCCGAAAATCATTATGGGATTGATGGTGTTGATCTTATTTATTATCCTGGGAAAACTTTTTTACTCCATTGTAGGAAAACGCATTCAAAGGAAATGGTCGGATAGCCTCGTGTCTCGATTTATAGCCGAAGCTTCGAAATGGGCTTTCTACACTGTAGGGATTGTCATTGCATTGAATTTTGTAGGTTTTGGCGGCATCGCCAGTAGCTTGATCGCCGGTGCCGGGATTAGCGCGATCGTTATTGGGTTCGCGTTTAAGGATATAGGTGAAAACTTCCTTGCAGGTATTATTTTGGCACTGAAAAGACCTTTTGAAGTGGGTGATATCATCGAAATCGATGGATATAAAGGAAATGTAAAAGGCCTGGACCTTCGAACCACCCATCTGCGGAATGTGGATGGAAGAGACATCTACATCCCTAATTCGTCCATCATTAAAAATGCCCTGATCAATTACACCAAAGATGGATTTCTGCGAATAAGCTTTAATGTTGGGATCGCCCCTGAAAGCAAAATCAACCAGGCTCGCGACTTGATCATCGACTACTTAAACTCAAACAACGAGATTTTGAGCGACCCTGTACCCAATGTCCTGGTCCATGAACTGGGAGAATTCACTGTCGATCTACAAGTACTATTTTGGGTGGATATTTTGAAGAACAAAAACTTGCCGGATAGCTATCTTGGACATACTATCCGTTCCAAAGTCATCACCAAAGTGAAACAGATCCTCGATGATCACGCGATCGAAATGCCTTCCCAGGTCTTGGAACATAAGATGTACAGAGATAAAGAGATAAAAATCGCTAAACAACAATAAAGGCGGTCTACTATTGGATAAATTGAAACATATGAAATTACTATTTCCCTTGTTTTTTGCCCTATTAATTTGCACCACTAATCAGGCATTCTCGCAACAAAAGATCGCCTTACGGAAAGAAATTAGTGAACGGTCTGTTCCCAGTGTGATTCTCAATAATTTTAAAAAACAACACCCTGTTGTGCTGGTAACAGGTTGGTATGTGACGCACATAACCTACTGGCAAAACGATTATAGTTCAGACTGGTATTATGGGTGGTATGGTCATCGAACGGTGGTAATCCACACCTATGCAAAGCCAAATTATTACGAAGTAGAGTTCTTGGACGGCCCCGGGGAAATAAGCAGATCCATATACAACGTTCATGGCTATTGGTACGAAACACGTACTCGAATAAAAGGACTTACTATGGAAATCTATGAAGCTCTCAAGGCTTCCGAATACAATGGTTGGAAGATATCCCCGGTTATGGAGAAACTAAGATCTCCCATGTGGCCGGACGAGATCTATCGATTTCAAGTCTCGAAGGGACTTAAATCGAGGATTTTGCGCATGGATGCTGAAGGTAACTTGATCCAGGTCAAGGAAGAATTGATCAATAAAAAGGAACTTCTTGAAGATAAAAACTGACTGATATTCTGAAAAAAGCGAATTTTAACTCTGGTAATCTTACTATTTACTATACAGCTCAGGGAATAGCTATTCTTTGTCTCCCAACAGGGGCACGAAACGATATTCGCCGTATTCCTTTTTCTGAAAATCGGTAGAACTGGTACGTGTATAAACAGTCATGACCTGTATTTTCTCTCCAACCGGAATCACCAAACTACCTCCTACCTTTAGCTGAGCGAGTAAGGGTTTGGGTACCAACGGTGCTCCGGCAGTCACCACAATCCCATCGTACGGGGCAAACTCGGGAAGGCCTTTGTAGCCATCTCCAAACACCATTTTTTTTGGTCGGTAGCCAATTTTTGGCAGAAATAAGCTGGTCTTTTTAAACAGTTCGTTCTGTCGTTCGATGGTATATACCTTACAACCCATTTCGAGCAGTACAGCACATTGGTAACCACTACCAGTACCTATTTCCAATACCTTATCTCCTTTTTCCACCTCCAGGAGTTCGGTTTGTCGTGCTACGGTATACGGCTGAGAAATAGTCTGGTCTGCTGCGATTGGAAAGGCTTTGTCAACATAAGCATGGTCCAGAAATCCGCTGTCCATGAACCAGTGCCTTGGAATCCTATTGATCGCCTCCAGAACGGCCTTGTTGACAATACCTTTTTTTCGAAGCGTATTGACCAACTTGCGACGCAGGCCCTGATGTTTGGCAGTGTCTTTGAAGTTTTGGTTCATGGAAGAATATTTCAGAGCTCTAAGTTCGTATTTCTTACAGAACTTTCAGAATAAAATTGGAAGAATCATTGTTAGGCTTATTCGATTTACCATGAAGTCTGCCCGCAAATTATGATCGAGGAATAATAATGTTCTCAATGCACCCACCTTAGAAGACGGCGCAAAGTGGTATATTTCTCTTTTCGATTTTCGGCTTAAACCCCTACCTTTGTACAAAACAAACACCCATGCTAAAAGCTGGAGTCTTAGGTGCCGGGCACCTGGGTAGAATTCACCTAAAATTACTCGACCAATCATCCAATTACGAGCTTGTAGGCTTCTTCGATGCCGATACATCTGCAGCTAAAAAGATTTCAAAAGAATTTGGCTTTAAAAGTTTTCCTTCCATGCCGGCTTTGATCGAGGCTTGTGATGTGGTCGATGTGGTTACTCCTACCATCATGCATTTCGAATGTGCTAAAAAAGTGGTCGAAGCAGGTAAACATCTTTTTATCGAAAAACCCATCACCCAAACCGTTGCCGAAGCTGAAGAACTTTTGAAACTGGTAAAAGAACAGGGTGTAAAAGGTCAGGTAGGGCATGTAGAGCGCTTTAATCCTGCCTTTAGGGCCGTGCGGGATAAATTTGAGAATCCCATGTTCATCGAGGCGCACCGTCTGGCAGAGTTCAATCCACGTGGGACCGATGTTCCTGTGGTGCTGGACCTGATGATCCACGATATTGATGCCATCTTAAGTGTTGTAAAAAGTGATGTGAAAAGTGTTTCGGCCTCCGGAGTTTCGGTCATATCTGAAACCCCTGATATAGCCAATGCGAGGATCGAATTTGAGAACGGATGTGTTGCCAATCTTACTGCCAGCAGGATTTCGATGAAAAAAATGCGAAAAGCTCGCTTTTTCCAGCGGGATGCATATATATCGGTGGATTTCCTTGAAAAAAAGGTGGAGGTGGTGAAAATGAAGGATGCTCCTAAGAAACCGGACGACTTCGCCATGATCCTTACCAATGCGGAAGGAGTGAAGAAACAGATCTATTTCGATAATCCGGAAATAAGACAAAATAATGCTATCCTTGACGAGTTGGATTCATTCGCCAATGCTATCAATAACGACACACAACCGGAAGTAACCTTGGAACAAGGCGCTAACGCCCTTCGTGTAGCTATGCAGGTGATTGAAAATTTCAAGCAATTATAAATGTTCACACAATAGAGCACAACAATTAAATTTAAAGTCTAAAAAATATATGAAAAACGTTGCAGTCATCGGAGCAGGGACCATGGGGAATGGAATCGCCCACACCTTTGCTCAATTCGATTACAAAGTTCAACTCATCGACATCTCTCAAGCCTCTCTGGACAGTGGAATGGCTACTATCATCAAGAATCTGGACCGTATGGTTTCCAAGGAGCGCATTACGGAGGAAGAAAAAGTAAAGACGCTTGGAAATATCACCACCTACACCAAGCTCGAAGAGGGAGTTGAATATGCAAGTCTGGTAGTTGAGGCAGCCACAGAGAACCTGGAACTCAAATTAAAGATCTTTAAGGACCTGGATAGCTTATGCCCGGAAGATACCATCCTGGCTTCTAATACCTCATCCATCTCAATTACTCAAATAGCGGCGGCTACTGCTCGTCCCGAAATGGTTATTGGTATGCACTTTATGAACCCGGTGCCAATCATGAAACTAGTGGAGATCATTAAAGGCTATGATACCAGTGATGAAACTTACAACACGGTCGCTGCTATTTCCAAAAAGCTGAATAAGGTACCTGTTGAGGTGAACGACTATCCCGGTTTTATAGCCAATCGCATCCTCATGCCCATGATCAACGAGGCTATCGAAAGTTTGTACAACGGAGTGGCGGGAGTAGAGG
>JABDNM010000109.1 GCA_013043825.1 Flavobacteriaceae bacterium | reverse complement strand
GTGGGTCGGTTCCATCTATAATTTCCTGTCCGTTGGAAACTCCGTCACCATCACAGTCCAGTGCCTCCCACGCTGGGGTGGTTGGTTGAGACTGACTCGATAACATAAAGTCACAAGGATCGGTTGGGTCGGTTCCATCGATGATCTCATCACCATTGGTTACACCGTCACCATCACAGTCAAGGTCGTTCCATGCCGTGGTTGGGGTAGTATCCTGGTTGGCCGCTACAAGATCACAAGGATCCAGTGGGTCCGTACCATCGATCACTTCCTGACCATTAGATACTCCGTCACCATCACAGTCAAGGGCTTCCCAGGCTGGAGTAACATTTGCTATCACTTGGTTTGTAGGATCGTAATCACATGGATCTACAGGGTCGGTTCCGTCTATAATTTCTTGTCCGTTTGTCACACCATCACCATCACAATCCAGTGCCTCCCAGGCCGCCGTTGGCGTACCTTGATTTGCTGAATCATAATCACATGGATCGAGAGGATCGGTTCCATCAATTTGTTCCTGACCATTGCTTACACCATCTCCGTCACAATCCATCAGGTTCCATGCTGAAGTGGGTGTTCCCTGGTTAACAATTCCGAAGTCACAAGGATCCTGAGGATCTGTACCTTCCAATATTTCATCCCCGTTGGTTACTCCATCGCCGTCACAATCTAAATTGTTCCAAGCAGCGGAGACATTGGCGATCACCTGACTTGCGCCGTTATAGTCACAAGGATCATAGGGATCGGTGCCATCTGTATTGGCTTCTACTCCATTAGTGACACCGTCACCGTCACAATCGGCAGCCTGCCAGATTGGATTTGAAGAATCATAACCTGTATATCCAGGAGACTGAGCAGGATCACAAGGATTGTTAGGGTCCGGGTCAATATCATCGGTGAGTCCATCTCCATCAGTATCACCTATAACCATGATGAAAACAGTTGCTTGTGTACAAACATCTTCGGCTCCCGGTCCTGCCGGAGCAATGTCGTTACATACTTCGTACACAACAGTAACTGTTGTATTTCCTTCCGAAGCTAGTGGAGTGTAAGTCATTTCACCAGTAATTGGGTCGAACGAGATAGTTCCCATTGCTGTTCCAGTTCCTGTGTTGGTTATCGTGATTGTCCCCGTTGAACTAGGGTCTCCATTAGCGAAATAGTCGTCATTGTTTATTATCTGGATAGTAACCGGCTGAAGGATCACAGCAGTTCCATTGTCATCGGTAGCGGTTGGTGACAAAGGATTAGTATCTGTCGCGTCCGGATTTCCATCATTATCATCGTCGGGGTCACAGAAATTTGCAATACCATCACTATCAGTGTCAGTTCCGGCCGTTGTTGTATCACTTACACTTCCTGGGTTGTAAGGAGCAGCCGTCACGGTTCCATCGCCATTTGTTGCTGGAGGATTTCCTGTACCATAATATCCATTACCATCGGCATCGGTACCTAATGCACCATAGGCTTCATCTGCGTCATTACATCCATCGTTGTCGCTATCAGCATCCAGGTAATCTGGAGTACCATCTCCATCTGAATCCGGTAGTACGAACACACCAATTCTATCGTCTATTCCATCGTTATTGGTGTCGACAAATCCAGCGTCATTACTATCTATTAGTCCATCTCCATTGGTGTCGAAACCACCCAGGCCTGCCTCAACAACGTCATAAATGCCGTCATTGTCAGCATCAAGATCTAATCCGTTTGGTATTCCATCACCGTCTGTATCGTTACTACATACACCTGGCCCGGCGAATACAATGTTGTCAACGGCGTAATATTCTACATCGGCACAGTTTCCGGTGTTACCTCCGTTGATAAATTCAGTACGAATTCTAATATTTTGAATTGAAGTAAGAACTGTAGAAAGGTTTCCTGTACCGGCTATAACTATCCAATTACCGTTAGTTAATGGTACTGAGAAAGCATTCCAAATCCCATTCTCCCAGTTGGTATAATTTATAGGTGCCGTTGCTTGGACAATAGTTCCATCTGTTCCTTCAATTTGCATTGTTGTTGGTGTAGCAACGTTGCCCCAACTTGGGTTGCCTGTATAGCCAACGCGATAATTATATGCATCGTAACTGAAGTTTCCACCCAATGCATTCGATAGATTAAGTCCTCCAAAATTCGGACTTCTTACCCACATGTTTCCGCCTGTATCATCTGCATCCACAAGGTAATTAGTCCCGGTCGCACTTAATCCGGCGATATTCATATTGGCCGGGCCATAAATGTTAATTGTACAACCCACATTTGCCGTAGCGGCGTCGTTTGAATGACTGGCCGGGTTGGAATCTGGGACACCTGAATTATTGTTGGTCGTGAACCATCCCTCGGATGTTTGGTTAAAAGTAAATGCCGAAGTACACGGGTCATCCTGATAATCTGGAATTCCATCATTGTCATCGTCATTATCACATCCGTCGGGGATTAGATCTCCATCTGCATCGGCATTATCGTCATTACCAGGACATATATCAGAGGCGTCCGGTACACCATCTCCGTCGGTATCTCCAGTTCCTGTACTACAAGGCGTAAGAGCCAGTCCTGCATTTGGTTCATTAAAGGTACAGGCAGTGTCATCGGAAAAAGTAGCTGTTAAATCGATCGCTCCACCATCGGCAGCGAACTGGATCGATGTGAAAGTATGTGGAGATGTTAATCCAATTGCTGAAACAGAGGCAGTTCCATCACCGGTAAGGTCCAAGGTTCCTGTAACAGGAGCATTGGTAAAGGTCACCGTTACATCGGCAGTGAAGAAGTCATCCGCACTATTCAATGGTGTTCCATTATCATTACATGGGGAAAAAGCGGAAGTGCTAATAGTATCTAGGCTACAAACCGGTGGAACACTACATGAAGCAGGAGCAGTTCCGGCGTTGTTTTCATTGAACGTACAAGCCGTATCTGCCGAGAAGGTCGCCGTGAGGTTGATCGCTCCGCCATCGGCACTCATAGTAACTCCCGTAAAAGTATGTGGAGATATCAAGCCTACTGCCGAAACAGAAGCAGTTCCATCGCCGCTAAGATCCAAGGTTCCTGTACTAGGAGCATTGGTAAATGTCACCGTAACATCGGCCGTGAAAAAGTCATCTGCACTGTTTGACGGGGTTCCGTTATCATTACAAGCCGAAAGGTTTGAAGTACTTATTGCTGTGATAGCACACGGAGGATCCGTTACCACAATGACTGCAATTGCAGTGTCACAATTTGTAGGAACCAAAACTTCACATATTTGATACACGATATTATATGTGCCGGCTGTAGTTCCTGCAGGTACTGTAAATACACCGGTCGAATTTACTGTCAATCCGGTTAAACCATCATTGTTTGTTATGCTAACATTGACATTGGCGTTATTAAAGGCCGTTCCGTTAAGTCGGTCATTTGGGAATACCGAAGCCGTCATACCACCAGTTCCACCATCAATAGGCGATCCACTAAAATCATTATTGTTTGCGACAATACATGAAAGTACAATATCTCCCGTAAATGAAACTGATTGACCTGCAGCTCCAATGGTCGATCCGTTTGCTGGAAATTCGGTTACCGCACCACTTGAAGTTATTCCATTTGCCCCGCCATTAATAAGGGTAATTGGTGTTCCAGCTGTAATAGCAATATAACCACCGCTTCCTCCCCCTCCAGGGCCTTCACTTTCGTTATCAGTTAATAATTGATCTCCCCCTTTTCCACCTGATGCTGAAAGGGTTAATGAATTGCTTATACTGGGTGATTCAAGTACAATCGTTCCTCCGGCTCCACCACCACCCGGAGCATCATTGTGCGCCGGTACCGTGTTTGGGGCCGCTTGACCGTTGGCAAGAAAAGTACCCGATCCAGAAATGGTTCCTGCATCAATTAAAATAATTCCTCCGCCATATCCACCATCATTATTGGCCGAATTATTTCCGTCACCGGCTCCACCTCCACCTCCGAAGAATATGGTTTGAGCAGCGTTGGCAGTAAGCGGTCTCCCACCAAGACCACCAACGGGGTCTCTTTGGTCACCACCCCAGGCTGAATTACTAGGGGCTGTGGAAAGTGCATTTTGATTGCTAGAAGCGTACGTATATCCACCTCGACCTCCTCCTGAAGAGTTGGTTAAACTATTTCCATTGGCTATATAGTCCGGATCCAAATTCCAGGCTGCCGATCCGGTGCAAGTAGAACACATAATCCCGGCTCCACGAAACCATGCATTGCCATTGTTTCCATTGGCACCTCCACCACCTCCGGCATTGTGTGCATTTCCGCCTCCACCACCATTGGCTGGTGCGCCTCGTCCGTATCTGCCACCGAGGACATCATATTCGGGTCCGAAACCAACAATACTTTCGCCTTTTTCAGCACTAAGGAACGTTGAATTTGTTACATAATCTCCATAGATAGTAGCACCTGCACCTGAGGTATCGTTCTCTCGAACTCCTCCTCTAAAACCAAGACTGGAAACATCTACCGAACCATTATTAACCACGGTCACGGCATTAATCGCCACGATACCTCCAATTCGATAGGCGCCACTGTCTTGCCATGCACTGGGTACAATAGAGCCTCCTCCATTGATAGTAAGCGTATCATATTGAGGTACCTTTACAACTTGTGTAAAACCGGAAGTGAGGTAGCCATTGACCAAGGGACAATCCAGAGTGATCTGGTTACCAGCTACGCCAGCAACATAGGCATACTCATAGGTTCCGGCACCATTTAAACTTGTGATAACTCCATAGGTGACGTCATTTGTTGTATTGATCGTCGCACCTTGAGCTTGATAGACTAGAACGAGGTCTCCCGCAGTTAATCCTCCAAGGTCACCTGCAATGCTATTCACAAGGATAATGGTCGCACCTGCAGTTATATCTGAGGTTACTCCACTATAAGTGTTCACTTGTGTATTGGCCGCATTGATCGTTAGATTACCATCCTTCGCATATTGAGCAAAGGATTGATACACGAGACCGGTTCCAAGTAAGATTGTCAAAAAGAACCGATTCATATTAGTTGTGGGTAGAGTAAAAATTTTCATAAGTCTATTCCTATTGATTAATAGAATTTATTTTAAACAGAGAAGCACCTGCAACCGGAATTACCCAGGTTGGGTGCTTAGGTGTAATAATATTGTCGAAATAAAGTAGGTCTGGAACTATTAAGTCCATCAATTAAATTTGGTTGATTTAGGGTCGTGGTAAAATTAAGTTAAAAAACGAAGTGCCAAAATTGATATGTATCACAGCCGCCTATTTTCGTTTAAATACCTTTTTTATCGTTATATAGCATGCTATTGACAAGAATAGGCGTTTTTTCCTACTAATAGCATACTATTAAATCGCATATTTGAAGTAAAAATCGCCATTTAAATAATGCAGGAATCATCGATAAACGATCTAAAAAGTCCACAAACGGCATTTTTACACAAATATTTTATTGCCAAAAAGAACTGTTTCTTAACTATTATTCGTAGTCAATTTCATCAAAAAAATATCCAAAAATCTAAAGGCATTTATTTGATTATAACGCATAAAAAAAGTTCCCCCGAAGAGGAACTTTTGGCATCGTATTATTAAAGTGTTAATTAAAAGGAAATGATCTTGCCTGGTATCTCCCAAATCTTTGTTCCAATTGCAAGACCATTTTAAGTCCCTTTAATTATCATGCATCAGTATCGATATGAAAATGCACGACTTCTTAACGGGTCAAAAATATCTAAAACTATTTGTTTGTTTCGGAGGAATAAAATCAAAAGAGGTGTGGTGAAACCGTAATTAAGAAGATTGGCAACGTCTAACCTCTTGAAGAACACTAAATAAAACCGCGATTCCTGGCTTCCTCAATGAGCGCCTGGTCATTGGAAGATTTTAAGCCGAAAAGCTCCTTGATGTGGTTCTTCCGCTTTTCTATTGCACTGAGGGATAAGTTGATATACTCCCCAAGATTCTTGGTTTGTACTCCACGCCCCAGGTGATACAGTATTTGCAAATTCTTTTGATCCAGAGAAAAATCATTGGATAAGACCTTACGGAAATGGTCGTTCACCGTATGACTGAAATAGGTGCGCCCAGCGAGTACATCCTCAAAAGCTCGCACTAACTCGCTGGAGGTGAGGTCGCTCTTGATAAGAAACCCGTCCGGGTTTACCATGGACAGAATATTATGTATACGATTATTTTGCGTGTGCATGGTAAGAATGATCACCTTAGTGTCTTCATCATGTTCCTTTATGAGCAATACCACATCTTCGCCCGAAGTGAGTTGTCCGTCACTTGAAGGTGGAAGACTAATATCTACCATCGCAAGATCGTAGGGTTCTTTCGAGGCATTCTTCATTATAAAATGCGAAGCCTCGTCGCAATTGGTAGCAACGTCAATATCAAATTCATAAACCGCCTCGAAATTCTCTTCCAAGGTATTTTTGTACCCTTCAATGATGAAAGGATGATCGTCCACCATAAGTATCTTTAGCTTGGTTTTCATCCCTATTACTTCAACAGATTGACTTTGATGATTATTCATCTATTTTCTATTAATTAATGGAACTCTTGAATGAATGATAGAGTAAATATATCATAATTCAGGATAACTTACAGTAATTGTAGTTCCTTCTCCCGGAGTACTCAATAGCTCGAACTCCCCATCAATTTTTTTTACACGGGACCTTATATTTTTCAATCCAATCCCTTTTTTGGTCTTCAAAACATTCATCCCAACGCCATCGTCTTTAATTTGTAAGGAAATCCTGTCCTGTTCCTTCTTGAACGAAATACCAACAGTTTTTGCGGAGGCGTGTTTTCGTATGTTTTGTAATGATTCCTGAATAATACGGTACAGATGTACCTTCACCGTATTGGGAACCTTCTCCCAATTTACATCAAAATCATTAAAAAATTCTGTTTCAAACACCTTTTCTTCATTAATGGTGGAAACGCTATGTATCAGATTTTCAACTACATCCACAAAAAGCATGTCGGGTTGAAGCATTTCGGCATTCAAATCATGTGAAATTTTTCGGATGTCACCTTCGATGTTTTTAAGTTCATCTATGTACTTCGCACGGGTATCAACCGACTTCTCGTCAATTTTGTTGTTGTAGCTATCAAGACTGAGCCGTACTCCGAACAACCGCCCCAATACCCCGTCATGTAATTCTTCCGAAATTCGCACCTTCTCCAGATGCTTGCCTTCTTCAAATTTCGCCCGCTGGGATAACATTAGTTGGTAGATCTCCTCATTGGTTTTGTGTTGAGACTCCACAAATTCCAATTCCTTCCGGGTCGCTTTTTGTCTTATGAGGATGTAAACGATCAAAGAGAAAACGGCCAAGGCGAGAGAGAGAATGATCAATTGCCTATTGGTCCTTGTAACCTGCTCTTTCTCTTCTGCGATCTCATCGGTTTCATAACGCACCCGCGTAAATTGTTCCTGGAAAGCACGCTCTCTGGCTGTTAAGCTATCGCTCAATTCAATATATCTTCTGGTGTAGTCCAATGCCTTATCTTCTTCTGAAGTATCGGCCAGTAACATCAACGATTCCAGGATTCCGCGATGATAATCGATAGGAATGGCTTTCTCTAAGGCAGTCTGAGCATACGAACGCGCAAGTTGAATCGAATCCATTTCCTTGTGATATTCGGCCAAATGAATATAGCTCATCACCGCTCCCAGGTTATCATTCAAACTATCACGTAGTCGCAAAGGTCGCAAAAGGGCCTTTTCAAGACCATCACGTTCCCCCGAAAGAAAACGGGCATACGCCAGGTTATCCATTAGCCGTGTATAAGTTTTGGAACGTTTTTGAAAGAGGCTGTCATAGGCTAGTCCTTGTTGATAATATTCGATGGCCCTGCTATATTCCTTTTTATTAGCATGGGCAAGACCAAGATTGTTATAGGAACTAGCGATCAACTCCTCCTTGTTTTTCAATGCTTTTCTTTGTTCTAATGCTTTTAGATGATATTCAATGGCCCGATCGTGATGTCCCACCAAGTCTGAGATAAGCCCTAAATTGGTGTTCGATGAAGCGAGCCACCTTAGATTCCCTGTACGAGAAAAATAGTCCATCGCTTTGATCGAACTGTCTTCCCCTCCTATATAATCCTTTTCGTTCTTTTGAATGATCGCCATCGATAAACGTGCCTTACCGGCATAATCGAATTCACCGATGGATGCGAATAGTTGTTCGCTTTGATAATGAGCTCGGTAAGCACTGTCTATTTTATCTTCAGAAAAATAATGCCTGCCCAACATATATCTTGAAAGTGCCATCCCCATGCTGTCTTTCATTTTAGCACTTAGTGAATAGGTGTTCGAATTTAGTTCGCGAAAGGTTTCTAAATCCCCTATCTTTTCGAATGCATCCCCCAGATCCAAAAATAGATTGCGTCGCAGCGTATCGATCGGGAACTTTTGAGCCTGATCCAAAATGGCATTGATCTCATTCCTTTTTTCTGAATCAGCCAATGAAGATTTAACAATCATTTCCAATCTACCGGACAGGCTATCCAATTCCGGGTTAGTATCCAAAGTTTCCGGTGAACGAGGATTGGCGCATCCTATCAACAAAAGCGATAAGAGAAACGAGTAAAGGTAGATCCTGGGGGGAAAATGATGTACTTGCACTGGCATGTGGTTGCCTGTTAAGGTTCGGCGTTCAAATATATTATTTATTTATCGCTACAGCCTAAACAAGAACGCTTCTGTCTCGATTTGATAAGACAAAAGCGCCCTGTTGGTCTTTCAATAGCTGCAACAATCTGGCCTCTGGATTTTAATTTCCTTGATCGGGCATATCATCGTCTCCATCGGTTCCTCCTTTACCTTCCGGCATATCATCGTCTCCATCGGTTCCTCCTTTACCTTCTGGCATGTCATCGTCTCCATCGGTTCCGCCTTTACCTTCCGGCATGTCATCGTCTCCATCGGTTCCACCTTTTCCTTCCGGCATGTCATCGTCGCCGTCGGTTCCTCCTTTACCTTCCGGCATGTCATCATCCCCGTCGGTACGTGTTGGCCTTGGCTCTTGTTGGTCTGAGCTTGCACGTTCAGTGGTTTCGTCCTGGTAGATCAGGTTGGTCTCATCGCCTGTTAGATCGGCGAAGTCTTCTGTCTGGCATGCCATAAAAAAAAAGGCAGCGATTAATGCGATAATTACTGGTTTGAAGTTTTTCATAATAGATTCATTTTAGGTTTATATATAAAAATTAGCATCCCATCAATGGGATAGTTGTTGTTTTAAATTACTGGGTTAGTCTATGGTAAGAATCAAATTTCCGAACTACTGGAAAGTTTTTTGGGGCAACTTATGCTATAAAAGTACACTCTGTTAAGTTCTGGATTCGAAAATTGCAGGAATGTTCAATGAATGGAAAATGACCACAGACCGGCGCAATTTGATACTTGAATGCCAGTTGTACACTGCGGACAGTTCGTGCTGTATTTTCAACGATTGCATTGGAATATTCCATAGGGGAAAAGGTTTGTTATAATGCGTTCTAACGATCGATTTTTGTTGTAATCCTTAGTTGAGGTCAAGTTATAAATTCCTGTTATTTTGATCATGCGGTTTAACCGTACTTCAAATACGGTAAGATGGGTGTGGTTGAATTCAAATTATAGTCCTAATTTTGATATAAACTTCAACCTATGATCAAAAAAATCGTCGATGCTTTCAAAGAAATTCCGAAAATTCAACTCTTGTTGTACGTGCTCGTATATTTTCTTTGGGGATTGGGAATGAATTGGATTGGCACCGAATTGGAGATCGCCCGATTTATGTACTGGTGGCAGGTTATCACTACCTACGTGATCTACATGGTTCCAGTCTCTATCCTTCTGCGGCCCTATTCGTTCTTTACACAGTACGCCTACGGCCTCATCGCAATGGGGCTTCTGGAATTTGGCGGATACGCCCTCCAAACTTCCTATATCTATCCGGGTAATTTTATTGAAGTATGGTTCGGACCGCACGTATTCGCTTTAGCCATGGCCATGTTTTTCGCTTTCTACTTTCCGATTGGGAATATTGCAGTTAATCGATTATATTTGCTATTCATCGATAAAAATAACTAACAAAGGTACAAACAAAATACTGATTTTCGACTATTAGAAATTAACAAAGTTCTCAATAATTTTATGGGATTATAAACAATTAAATCGTAATCCCCATGAGAAAATTATTCTTTATTTTAGCAATTGGAGGCCTGGTATTATCTACCAGTTGTACTCCAGAAGCCCTAACAAGTGATGAACAACAAATCGACAAAGACAAAATTGAGATCCCGCCAAACGGATAACCGAAAATCTGTCTTTATTGGGGTGTTGCTCATTTTAATCTTAATAGCAACACCCTTTTTGTTTTATCTCTATCGATTGGCCCCGGCGGAAGGTTCGGAGTGGAAGACTTTCTTCGGAACAATCAAATCGGGTGGTTTTAGCACGGTCCAAAGTTATATCTATACCTTGTTCACGAAACTTACTTTTGTACTGCTCACAGGAGTCTGGTTTTTAACGTCGCGAAACTGGTGGAAATATGCCATCTTGGTTCCATTTACCATGTTCCTGTTCCAACTCTCAGGAGTCATCAACCACAATATTCAGTACATAGACGAATTCGACTTCTGGTACTCACTTCCGGTCATCTTACCCATACTTTTCTTCCTCATCTATATTTCCATTTTACTAAGCCGAAAACAATCGGCCTCCGAAAATTTGAAGGATGAAATGGACGAAGAGATCAATAAGATCTTCAGTGATGAGCTTTAGTTGGAAGATAGAAGCATAAATAAATCTTGGGAGGGTTGTTTGCGAGAATTACTCACTACCCTCGCTAGTCCCGCTTCAACAGCTTGAGAATAAAAGCCTCATCCAACAAAGGTCGGATTGCTTTTTTGTTTTCCTGAATAGCAAGAACGGGAATTGCTCACTACCCTCGCGAGTCCCGCTTCAACATCTTGAGAATAAAAGCCTCATCCGACAAAGGTCGGATTGCTTTTTTGTTTTCCTCAACCATCACAAACCAGTTTGCTTGGTTTCGTCAAACAAAAAAGCCGAATCACTGGATCCGGCTTCTTATGCATCTGTACTGAAGGCGGGACTTGAACCCGCACGGCCATAATGGCCATTGGATTTTAAGTCCAACGTGTCTACCAATTCCACCACTTCAGCTAGCAAACTTGAGCGAAAAACGGGATTCGAACCCGCGACCTCCACCTTGGCAAGGTGGCGCTCTACCAACTGAGCTATTTTCGCATTATTGCAATTTTTGTTAGCGACCTCCATCCGCCACGGCGGATGACGCTCTACCAACTGAGCTATTTTCGCATTATTGCAATTTTTGTTAGCGACCTCCATCCGCCGCGGCGGATGGCGCTCCCCGCACGAACGTACCGTCCGGTACGGGCGGGTACCAACTGAGCTATTTTCGCATTCATAAAGAACTTCCTGAGAAGATCTAAATGGCCTACGGTAACCAGTAGGCAGGCGCAAATTTAAAATATTTACGCCAATGTCAAAGGCTTTTTAAGCAAAAAAATCGACCTATTTCTTGAATTTCATCGAACCACTTCGTTGTAACATTCGCTTGATCTCATTCAACTTCATCAAGGCTTCCACCGGAGTGAGCGTATCGATGTCGGTCTGTAAGATCTCATCCCGAATCTCCTCCAACAGCGGATCGTCCAACTTAAAAAAACTGAGCTGCAATTCCTCCTGAGACAATTGCCGCATCTTATCCGAAAGCTCTTCGGAAGAATGACTTTTCTCCAAGCGCTTAAGGATCTTGTTGGCCCGACTAAGCACTGCGGATGGCATTCCAGCCATTTTTGCAACATGGATCCCGAAACTGTGGTGAGATCCGCCCGGAACCAACTTCCGAAGGAACAATACCTTATTCTTCATCTCTTTCACAGATACGTTGTAATTCTTGATGCGATCGAAGGTTTCAGTCATTTCATTGAGCTCATGATAATGGGTTGCAGACAAGGTTTTTGCCCGAGAGGGATGTTCGTGCAGGTATTCACTGATAGCCCAGGCAATGGAAATCCCGTCGTAGGTACTCGTGCCCCTCCCAATCTCATCCAACAAAACCAGGGAGCGTTCCGAAATGTTGTTTAAAATACTGGCAGTTTCGTTCATTTCAACCATGAAAGTGGATTCCCCCATGGAAATATTGTCACTGGCTCCAACCCGGGTAAATATCTTATCCACGCAGCCCATCCGAACTGCCTTGGCAGGAACAAAACTTCCCATTTGGGCAAGCAGCACGATCAAGGCTGTCTGACGCAGGATAGCACTTTTCCCACTCATGTTGGGCCCGGTAATCATGATGATCTGCTGGTTGTCTCGATCCAGGAAGACATCATTCGCAATGAATGGATTATCGGGCGGTAATTGTTGCTCGATAACCGGATGCCTACCTTCTTTGATGTCCAGATCGTAACTTTCATCTATCAGGGGACGGCTGTAATTGTGCTCCATGGCTTGTACAGCAAAAGAACATAGGCAGTCCAACTGGGCGATTAAAGAAGCTGTTTGCTGGACCGCCCCTATGAACTGAGTCATCCATTCAACCAATTCCGAAAAAAGACTTTGTTCCAGCACAAGGATCTTTTCTTCAGCACCCAGGATCTTGGTTTCGTATTCCTTGAGTTCTTCAGTAATATATCTTTCGGCATTCACAAGGGTTTGCTTACGAATCCATTCTTCGGGCACCTTCTCCTTGTGGGTATTTCTCACTTCGATATAATACCCAAATACATTGTTCGAAGCTATCTTCAGGGAGCTAATTCCGGTCCTTTCACTCTCCCGCTTTAACATATTGTCAAGATACGCTTTGCTCCCATGGGCGATCTCCCTTAACTCATCCAATTCGCTGGAAACATCGCTCGCAATACTTCCTCCTTTCAAAACATGAACCGGGGCATCTTCGTTCAGGGTAGCCTTGATCTTATCGCGTAACGGGCCGCAATCGTTCAACTGCTCCCCCAGTATCTTTAACGATTCGTTTTTAGACTCTACAGCGGTTGCCTTCAGAGGAACTACAGCTTCCAGTGTGTTTTTTAAATGAATTACCTCCCGTGGGCTTATCCTCCCTGTCGCCGTTTTGGATATCAAACGTTCCAGATCCCCCATGTGCTTCAAATGCTGTCGGTAAGACGTAAGTACTTCTGTGTTGTCCAGCAGGTAACTTACTACCTCATGTCTGTGAACGATTTGTTCCGGGTTCTTAAGTGGAAGTGCCATCCAGCGTTTCAATTTACGGCCTCCCATGGGTGAGATGGTCTTATCGATCACATCGAGCAAAGTAACGGCATTTTCCTGATGGGAATGATACAACTCCAGATTGCGAATTGTAAAGCGGTCCATCCAAACATGATCCTCCTGGGCAATCCGTGTAAGCCTGGCGATGTGCTGTAATTCATGGTGCTGGGTCTCGCCCAAATAGTGCAGCGCAGCACCCGCGGCAATCACCCCTAACTTCAAATGATCTACGCCAAAACCTTTTAAATTCTTTGTTCCGAACTGTTTGTTCAAGGATTCCCAGGCATAATCTTGCTGAAAGATCCAGTCCTCAAGATAGAATTCATGGAAGCGCTCTCCAAAATACGCGCTGAATTGCTTTCTATTTTTTTTACTGAATAGTACCTCACTGGGTATGAAGTTTTGCAGTAATTTATCGATGTATTCCACACTCCCCTGGGAGGTAAGGAACTCCCCGGTAGATACGTCGAGAAACGCCACCCCTAGTTGAGCGGTCTCAGCGCCTCGCTCGACAGTACCGAAATGAACCGCCGCTAAGAAATTATTGGATGTACGCTCAAGAATATCATCGCTGAATGAGACCCCGGGCGTTACCAATTCGGTAACGCCGCGCTTTACGATCTTCTTGGTTTTCTTGGGATCCTCCAGTTGATCACAAATGGCCACCCGGCAGCCGGCAAGTACTAATTTAGGCAAATAGGTGTTCAGGGAATGATGTGGAAATCCAGCCAGTTCGGTCATGTCCCCACCGTTATTTCGAGCCGTAAGTGTGATATTGAGTATGGCGGCCGCGCGAATTGCGTCCTCGCCAAAAGTTTCGTAAAAATCGCCCACCCGAAATAACAACAACGCATCGGGATATTTCGCCTTGATGGTGTTGTACTGCTGCATTAAAGGAGTGATCTTCTTGGCCATGGGTCGTCACGATAATGACCCATAAAAATACAGAATTCGTTTTGGCTTTAAAACTTACTGCCACCCCAATTTATTGCGATTTATCAACAATTTGGAGCATAATTGGTAAATTGGAACGAGAGCATTTACCTTTGAACTTTTTACCACGTATGAAGCATCGAAAGCTTAAGAATAGCGAATTGGGAAGACCGTCTCCTTCCGAATATCAAAAGAAGTCTAAGTCCAACGTAATAATTGTACTGGACAATGTGCGTAGCCTTAACAATGTAGGTTCGGTATTTCGAACTGCAGAAGCCCTCATGGTGAACAAGATTTACTTGTGTGGGATCACGGCGACTCCCCCCCACAAGGATATTCAGAAAACAGCCCTGGGTGCTACCGAGAGTGTGGAGTGGGAATATCGAAAGGACACTCTTGAGCTTGTTCAGGAATTAAAAAACTCAGGCGTATTTGTTGTTTCTGTAGAGCAGGCGGAGAACGCACAAATGCTTGATGAATTCGAAGTGGATACAACGCTTACCTACGCCTTGGTTTTTGGAAATGAAGTGAAAGGGGTGCAACAGGATGTGGTTTCAAGTAGCAATACCGTGATCGAGATTCCACAATTTGGAACCAAACACTCATTCAATATTTCGGTAAGTGTAGGAGTTGTGCTTTGGGATCTGTTCAGCAAAATGAAATCTAGCTAAGCCTCATTTCTAGCCTTCTAGCTATTCCAGTATCTCCTTCAAGATAGATAAGTAATCCGGGCGTTTTTCCACAAAATTTCGTTCCGAAATATCGATGATCTTCACCTTTTCCTTTGGCTGGGTCTTCACGTATTCCAGGTAACCATTGTTGATCTGTTTCAAATAGGAAACTTCGATCTCTTGTTCATAGTCCCGTCCACGGTTTCGTATATTCTCAAGGAGTCGTTCTGTATTCTGGTACAGGTATACGTACAGATCTGGGCGGGCCAATTCTTTGTGCATTAAGTGGAACAGTTTCTTATACAAATTATACTCCTCGTCTGTCAAGGTGATCTTTGCAAATATCAATGACTTATTCGCATCGTAATCGGCGACGACACAGTCCTTGAATAGGTCGAATTGTGCGATGTCATCTAGTAATTGTTGATATCGGTCGGCCAGAAACGACATCTCCAGGGGAAAAGCATATCGCTTTGGGTTTTTATAAAATTTTGGTAGAAAAGGATTGTCACTGAAGCGCTCCAGGATCAATTTTGCGTTAAATTCACCTGCGATCTCGGAAGCGAGACTGGTTTTACCAGCCCCGATATTTCCCTCGATCGCTATATAATTGAATTTGGACAGATCATAATCTGTACGTGGGTTTCGCAGCCATTTGGAAAGCTTCTTTAATGGTGATTTATCTGAAGTTTCTGCCAATAATTTGATCATATTCTTATTCGATACAGGATGTATGAACTGCGCATTGATCTCGGCCATGGGTTGTATCACGAAACGCCGGTTCTCAATCTCGGGATGCGGGACTATAAGTTTCTTTAAATCGATCCTGGTGTCATCAATAAACAAAATGTCAATATCGATAGCTCTGGATTCGTAAGTAGTAACCTTCTTTCGATCACGTCCAAGGCGACGCTCGATATCGAGCAATAATTTCATGATCCTGGATGGGCTCACCCTGGATTGAACACAAAGAGCACAATTCAAAAAATCATTCCCCTCAAAACCCATAGCGGGAGACTCATAAACAGTCGAGATCTTCGTAATATGACCCACCTCATCGAAGATTAAATTCACTGCCGATTGCAGGTGCTCAAAACGATTGCCCAAATTGCTTCCCAGAGAAAGGTATATGTTTTGCAAGGGTTTAATGAAGCTGGGATTTTAACATTTAAGACGAAATTAAGGAAAAGAAAAAGATTGACCATTAACTTTGTTTGAATAGCCTTTATTCGTGACCAACGTATCGACTCATAACCGTATTCTAGCCGATCGCATCTACCTAATCCTAGCCGCCCTCTTCATTTGTTCGCTGGTGGTTTCCAACTTGATCTTTCAGAAATTCTTTGTTTGGGATTTCTTCGGAATTTATACCTTCGAGATCTCAGTGGGCATACTTCCCTACCCCCTCACATTCTTGATAACCGATGTGATTAGCGAGGTTTATGGGAAGAAAAAAGCAAACCAGGTGGTCACCGCAGGAATTTTCGCATCCTTCTTCTCGCTCTTTATCGTATACGCAGCAAATCATGTACAGGCTACCGAATGGAGCCCGGTTGACAATGTCCTGTTCACCAAGGTGTTTGGTGCTACCGCAGTGGCTGTGTTTGCTTCTATGATGGCCTATCTACTTGCTCAATATATCGACATACATATCTTCCATTTCTGGAAACGCATCACCAAAGGCAAACACCTGTGGCTAAGAAACAATTTCTCCACCTTTTCCTCCCAATTTGTAGACACCTTTACCGTGCTATTCCTTCTGTGTAGCTTCGGAAAGATCGATTGGGCGCTATTCGGTGGTCTTTTGCTAAGTGGATTTTTATTTAAAGTATTGGTGGCAGCCCTCGATACCCCATTGCTGTATGCGGCAGTTTATGTTTTACGCAGAAAGTTCGGATTAAAAGGAACCGAAGAAATTGGTATGCTGCAGCCCATAACTCCTCAAGCCTAAAAGTCAACCCCATGAAAAAAATTCTCAAAATAACCGGTGTTCTGTTTTTACTCCTGCTCGTATTCTTACTGCTTGCGCCATTTCTCTTCAAAGGTTCCCTGGAAGAATTGCTGAAGAAAAACCTCAACGATAATCTCAACGCGACTGTTAGCTGGGAAGAAATGGACCTTAGCCTGTTCAGTAGCTTTCCCGATGCTGCGGTCGTGATCAATTACTATTCCGTGATCAACAAAGCTCCCTTCGATGGCGATACCTTGGCGACCGGGAGACAATTAAAGCTGGATCTGGGATTGACCCAATTGTTCAAATCAAACGATGAACCAATAAAGATCGACGCCCTCCAACTGGACGAGGCATATGTAAATATCAAGATTGACTCCCTGGGAAGAGCCAACTACGACATTGCCAAAGATGATGATCCCGGTACAGAACAAGAAGATAACAGCGCCACTGAGAACGGATTCACTTTCGCCCTGGATCATTATGAGATCAATAATTCTCGAATCAATTACCTGGATAAGGCCTCTGGAACCTTTCTTCGCCTCCAAGAGGTAAATCATGAAGGAAATGGGGACCTGTCCCTGGACTTGACCGAACTTCAAACTACCACCAACGCCCTTGTTTCACTTCAAATTGGTGAGGTGGAATACATGGAGGATAATTCGATCTCCCTGGATGCTGTGTTGCAGTTGGATCTTGAAAATCAGAAATACACCTTTAAAGAGAACGAAGCCAAAGTGAATGAACTCCCACTGACTTTTCAGGGGTTTGTTCAAGTTAATGAGAATGACACCGAAATGGATCTATCCTTTCGCACTCCTTCTTCCGACTTCAGGAATTTTCTCGCAGTCATTCCGAAGGTATATGTGAAGAACCTGGATGGGGTAAGTACCAGCGGAGATTTTACAGTGGATGGTATCTTGAAAGGAGTGATTAATGACACACATATCCCAACCATGGATATTAAAGTGAACAGCAACAATGCCTCTTTCAAATATCCCGATTTGCCCAAAGCGGTACGCAATATATCCATCGATGCCAGATTGAAGAATGATACAGGTATCGCTGAAGATACCTACTTGACCATTGGAGGCCTAACATTTCGAATCGATGACGAGATCTTTAAGGCCAACGGTAGTATTCGCAATTTAACAGGGAATGCCTTGGTGAATATGGCGATAAATGGCACGCTTGACCTCGCAAAGATCGAGCAGGTTTTACCCATCGAGTTAGACCAGGATCTTAGTGGCGTGTTTAACGCAAATGTCACTACCAATTTCGATATGCGCTCGGTAGAAACAGAGCAATACCAAAATATTAAGACTACGGGAACCGCCAGTTTAAAGAATTTCGAATACAACGATCCGGCCTTTAAGGATAAGATCTACATTCAAGAGGCCGCTGTAAAAATGACGCCAGGAAATATCACCCTCAATAAAATGATCGCAACCACGGGCCAGACCGATATTGACGCTACGGGAAATATACAAAACCTAATTCCCTGGATCATGGCCAAGCAGGACCTGAAGGGCCGTTTCAACGTTCATTCAAATACATTCAACGTCAACGATTTTATGGCTTCCGATGAGGTTACCGAGAAAGAAAGAAACGCGGCAGAAAGCTCTCAGGTTGCCGGGGATGGGATTCGAATTCCGGATTTTATGGATGCTACCCTGGATTTCGATGCAAAAAAGGTGATCTATGATAATGTTGTACTGGATAACACCACAGGTACAGTAACCATAGCCGATGAAACCGCAACGCTTAAGAATGTGCGTTCAAAAGCGTTAGGAGGTGACATTGCCCTGGCAGGAAATGTGAACACAAGCGAAACCACCCCAACATTCAATATGAATCTGGATCTGCAAAAAATAGACATCAATGAATCGTTTGGAAAACTTTCGTTATTAAAATACCTGGCCCCTATTGCCCAGGCTTTGGATGGTGATCTCAACACGACGCTCAACCTTTCGGGAACACTCAATAACGACCTGACACCCAATTTACAATCATTAGCTGGAAACGCTATTGCGCAAGTCCTTACAGCGCAGGTCAATCCTCAGCGAACACCGTTGCTTTCCAGGTTGGGAGAGCAGGTTCAGTTTCTGAATTTAGAAAAATTAAGTTTGAGGGATGTTTCCACAGCATTAGATTTTAAGGATGGTAAGATCACTGTACAACCTTTCGAATTTGACGTTAAAGGAATCACGGTTCGAGCCGGAGGCAGCCACGGATTGGACAAAAGTATTAGCTACGATCTCAATATGGATGTTCCGGCCAGGTATCTGGGTGGGGAGGTCAATAGCCTATTGGCTAAACTGGATCCTAAAGAAGCGAACCAAATGACGGTACAGGTACCCATTTCACTGAAAGGTAGTATGACCCAGCCGCAGATCGACCTTAATATGCAGGCAGCTGTGAATACGTTGACCCAAAAACTGATTCAACGACAGAAGGAAGAATTAACCACCAAGGGAATCGATATCCTTGAGAATATGATTGGGGGGAATAAGAAAACCAAAGACAGTATTGGAACACAAACAAAGGGTGGAAACGACACCCAGGAGCAAACTACAAAGGTGGTTAAGAATATCATTGGAAATATCTTCGGAAATAAAAAGAAGAAAGATTCGGTGAATAATTAATGAAGCAACGGCATTAGTTGATCGCAATTCGAACCAGGTAACCTTCACTACTTCGTACGTTGAAGACCGTCTCGTCTTCGAACAAAAGATATTGCCCTTTAATACCCTTCAATTTTCCCGTGTAGGTGGGTGTTTTTTCCAGGTTCAGGCTTTTAGGTTTGGCAGGGTATTGTAAGACTGGAAATTCTAGGTTGGTTTCTGAATTATTCTCCATAAAATACTCCATTGCCTCATCGGGAATAAAGTCCTTTAGTTTATTCCGCCATTCCACCAGGTCTTCGTCTTTCAAATCGTTCTTGAGCATTGATCTCCAGTTGGTCTTATCACTTACATGTTCCTTGAGTGCAACTTCCGTGATCCCCGCCAAGTATCGATTGGGTACTTCCACGATCTCGATGGCCTCGTGGGCCCCTTGATCGATCCATCGGGTAGGCACCTGGGTTTTCCTGGTAACGCCAACTTTTACATTGCTGCTGTTCGCCAGGTATACGATATGGGGCTGGAGCTGCACTTGTTTTTCGTAGGCCAGATCCCGGTCTTCCTGGTCGAGGTGCGCCTTGCTCAATTCGGGGCGCATGATCCAGTCTGCTGCCTGTGGAATTTCATAAAAACAATCGTAGCAAAACCCCTGGCGAAATATCTTTTTAGACAAACCACAATTGAGACATTGGTACCCTTTGAAATCGATTTGTATTTCCTTATCCAGCAATTGATTTACATTCAGAAAATCGTTTTCAAATACCAAATAATACTGGATGGGGCTGCCGTTTTCAGTCTGCATTTTGGTAAGAACTCCTTCGTAAATCATAAAAATTTTATTCCTATTTTTACGATATAAAGATAGGTCAAAATTATGCCAATTCCTTTAGTAAATTCGATCGCTTCCTGGTTCCTTAAAAAGAGGTTTCATCAAATCGATCTCTTCCTGAAATATCCTATAGAAGTTCAGGAAGAATTACTTCAGCAATTACTCTCCCAGGCGAAAAATACAGAGATTGGAAAGAAGTATGATTTCGATTCTATAAAGAGTTATCGGGAATTTGCAGAGCGAGTTCCGGTGACCAACTACGAGACCATTGCCGGAGACATTGAACGATCTCGTCGTGGGGAGAGCAATATTTTTTGGCCAAGGCCCATCAGGTGGTTCGCAAAATCCAGTGGCACGACCAATGCAAAAAGTAAATTCATCCCTGTGAGTGAGGAATCACTGGAAGATTGCCACTATGCCGCCAGCAAGGATTTGTTGTGTATGTACCTCAACAACAATCCCGATGCTGAACTCTTCCTAGGAAAGAGCCTTCGTCTTGGGGGCAGCAAAGAGCTGTACAAAGAAAATGGTACTGCCTTTGGAGATCTATCTGCCATCCTTATAGACAATATGCCTTTCTGGGCGGAATTCAGTAGCACACCAAGCAGTGAAGTTTCGCTTATGGCTGACTGGGAATCTAAAATGCAGGCGATCGTTGATGAAACCATTAGGGAGAACGTAACAAGTCTTGCCGGGGTTCCTTCCTGGATGCTTGTATTGCTGAACAACGTCCTGGAGACAACAGGGAAGGAGCATTTGTTAGAAATCTGGCCAAACCTGGAAGTGTATTTCCATGGCGGTGTTAGCTTCGATCCGTATATAGAACAGTATAACAGGATCCTTCCAAAAGAGGATTTCCGGTATTATGAGATCTACAATGCTTCGGAAGGATTTTTCGCAATTCAGGATCGGAATGCAAACAAGGAGTTGTTATTGATGTTAGACTACGGAATTTTCTACGAGTTCATTCCTATGGATAGTTATGGTACCTCTTCCGAAAAAATAATCCCCCTGGCCGAGGTTGAGGCCGATAATAACTACGCGATCGTGATCACTACCAATGCAGGATTATGGCGATACTCTGTAGGAGATACTGTTCGATTTACTTCCGTAGATCCCTACAGGATCAAAGTTAGTGGTCGCACCAAGCATCATATCAATGCCTTTGGTGAAGAGCTCATCATCGAAAATGCTGAAAAGGCTCTCAAGAAAACTGCCAAGCTCACCCAGGCTGAGATCGTCGATTATACGGCCGCCCCCATTTTTATGAATGGACGTGAAAAGGGTGCTCATGAATGGATCATTGAGTTCAAAACCCCCCCAGAAGATTTCAAACGATTCTCGACTTTGCTGGACCAATCGCTCCAGGAAGTGAACAGCGACTATGAGGCTAAAAGATTTAACGACACTACCTTGAAACCGCCTACCGTTCATGTAGGAAGGCAAAAATTATTCTACGACTGGCTGAAAGAAAAGGATAAGTTGGGCGGCCAGCACAAAGTACCACGACTTTCCAATACCCGCGAATACCTGGAAGAATTGCTAGTTCTAAATAAATAATGGAACTCTTTGTCCACGATACTGCCTTCATGATTGCGTATTATCGAGCAAAGTATGAAGAAGAGAGCAAAGATCCGTTCGCCAGGTTATGGTTGAGGCCCGGCCTGGAAAAGTGGAATCTGGAATTTGCGAAAAAGGTGTCTCCCCACGACGACATGCAGCATTGCATGCGAAATCGCTTTTTTTACGATGAATTGGAACAACTGTGTGAAGCACAGGAATTGCTGCTTTTGGTCAACTTCGGGGCGGGTTTCAGCATGTATCCATATAGTTTGAGCCCTCACATGCGTACATTGGAAGTTGACTTCGAAGAGATCGTTCAGTATAAATCCAGAAAGATACAGGAGTTTGAAGAGAATGGCTTGCTCCCAACGAGGCCGGTTCAACATTTGGTTGCAGATATTACCAAGGATCAAGATGTACTTAGAACATCGATAGCACACTACGGCAACTGCTTTAAGGTGATCCTCATTGAAGGAGTCTTCTTTTTCTTATCGAAGAAAGAGATCGATGCCGTAATTTCAAACTGTGCTTCGATGCTGGATCCCGGTGACTACCTCATGTGTGTTTCCTTTGAAGATCGACTGAAACAAACACCTGTCTTCGATCGATTAACACACTACTTTTCGGAGGTTTTAAAATCGAGCGAAAACCCCTTTACTACCCTATCGCATGATTTCTATTCAAACTTGGAAAATTTTCAACTCCTTCGATTTGAAAACGGTCTGAGCTTGGGTAAAAAACTCCAATTATTTCCCGATGATCTTGATGAAAATGAAGTGCTGAACGAATACTATTATGTCCTTCAGAAAAAATAACACTCGATAAAAAGCAGATTTTTTCGACCAGTAAACCGTTGTAAGTCGAGGATTTTCAACACTTTATCGAGAGTTTCGAAATTCCATGCGTTTTAACGAATTTTCCTACGAGTTCAACTAATTTTTTTGGTAGTACTTTTCTTACTGTGTAGGTTTACCAAACAATTTACAATTGGGGCTGAAATGAAAACATTCAAATACATCATCGTAACTTTAATAGTACTCCTGGTAGCTTCTGCGGCTTTGACCTCTTGTGCAGCACCTCAAAATTTGGAGGATAACAAGGCAAAAATGGCAGGTTATACTTTGAAGTGTAAAAAGGAATTGATGCAACAAAAAATCGCTAATAAGAAAAGTAAAACAGTTATTGCGACACCGTAATACCACGTTTAAATTTAAGTTAAGCCAGTAAAAAAGCCTCGGAGTCTTCAGACTTCCGAGGCTTTTTCATTAGTACTTATCATGCTAATTAAGAGACCGCCTTCAATTTCTTGATCGTCGATTTATTCAACTTCTCGGCTGCGTACTCTTGTGTAACATGTAATTTGCGGTCTTCTGTTCCCGGTAGCTCGTACATGGCATCGGTGAGTACGGCTTCACAAAGGGACCTTAGCCCCCGGGCACCTAGTTTATATTCGATTGCCTGGGTTACGATAAAATCCAATGCCTCCTCTGTGATCACAAAATCGATATCATCCATCGCGAACAGTTTTTTATACTGTTTGATGATCGCATTTTTTGGTTCCGTTAGGATGGCACGCAGAGTTCCTTTGTCCAATGGGTTCATATAAGCAAGCACCGGCAGACGACCAATGATCTCAGGAATCAATCCATAGTCTTTCAGGTCCTTCGGAATGATATATCTCAGAATATTGTCTCTCTCCAGCGAATCCTCACTCTTGGAGGCACTGAATCCAACGGCCTGCATATTGAGCCGCTTTGCAATATGCCGTTCAATACCGTCAAAAGCTCCCCCTGCGATAAACAGGATGTTTTCGGTATTCACCTCAATGAACTTCTGGTCGGGATGTTTTCTTCCTCCCTTGGGCGGTACATTCACAAAGGTACCTTCCAATAACTTCAATAATGCTTGTTGAACTCCTTCTCCACTTACATCACGCGTGATGGATGGATTATCGCTTTTACGTGCGATCTTATCGATCTCATCGATGAAAACGATACCATTTTGTGCCTTTTCCACGTTATAGTCGGCAGCCTGTAATAATCGTGTCAATATACTTTCGACATCTTCTCCTACATAACCTGCTTCGGTAAGCACTGTGGCATCCACAATGGCAAGTGGAACGTTCAGCATTCGGGAAATAGTCTTGGCCATTAAGGTTTTTCCTGTGCCGGTTTCTCCAACAATGATGATATTACTCTTCTGAATTTCGATATCGTCATCGCTTTTCGGTTGAAGCAATCGCTTATAGTGATTGTACACAGCAACAGACATTACTTTCTTGGTATGTTCCTGACCAATGATATAGTCGTCCAAAAACTCTTTGATGGCTTTTGGCTTCTTGAGCATCATTTCTTTGGTCAATTCGGTGTTCGTAGAATGCAGAGCTTCCTCCACCACAATACCGTGCGCCTGTTCGATACATCGATCACAGATATGCGCATCCAAGCCTGCAATCAACAGGTTGGTTTCGGCTTTTTTACGTCCGCAAAATGAGCATTCTAATTCTTCCTTTGCCATAACCTATCTATTATCCCCTGGAAAGGATCTCATCGATCATTCCATATTCCAGGGCCTTATCTGCCTTCATCCAATAATCACGATCACTGTCGTCATAGACTTTCTCGTAGGTTTGTCCGCTATGCTTCGCAATGATCCTGTAAAGTTCTTCTTTGAGCGTGATGATCTCCTTGGCGGTGATCTCGATATCGCTCGCCTGTCCCTGGGCTCCTCCCATGGGCTGGTGTATCATGACCCGCGAATGAGTTAATCCGCTTCGTTTCCCTTTGTGTCCGGCACAAAGCAGCACAGCTGCCATTGAAGCAGCCATACCCGTACAGATGGTGGCCACATCCGGTTTGATGAACTGCATGGTATCGTAGATCCCTAAGCCGGCATAAACACTACCGCCGGGCGAGTTGATATATATTTGAATGTCTTTGGCAGCATCGGTGCTCTCGAGGAACAGTAATTGCGCCTGAACAATATTGGCCACCTGATCATTGATTCCTGTACCCAAAAAAATGATACGATCCATCATCAATCGGGAAAATACATCCATCGCAACAGCATTCATCTGTCGTTCCTCAATAATATTGGGTGTAAGTCCCACAGGATACATACTACTCACCAATTGGTCGTAGTAGGTACTGCTGATCCCCTGATCCTTGATAGCAAAGTTTTTAAATTCTTGTCCGTAATTCATATATTTTTCAAACTATTTTCTTTAAAAAAACAAGGCGTTGAAACTGTTTATTCAACGCCCTAAAGATAACTATTTTTATTGTGGAATTAGGCGTAAGCTTCCTTGATGAACTTTTCGTAACTAATCTCCTTTGTCTTGAGTTTCGCATTTTCCTTAAAGAACTGGAGCAGTTTGTTTGTGTTCAGCTGTTCGCTGATGCGTCTAACTTCCTCCTCATTGCCTAAAATACGAGCTACAATCCCTTCTACTTCTTCGTTGGAAGGGTTCATCTGGCCAAATTGTGCCATTTGTGCTTTGATCATATTGCTGGTGTATTCCTTCAATTCATCAAAGGTCACCTGTAAGTTATGCTCGGCTCTTAACCGGGCTTCGATCAATTGGTAACGAAGACCCTTTTCACTGCGTTCGAATTCGGCTTTAGCCTCCTCCTCGCTAAGGGCTTTTTCTCCGGAAACCTGGATCCATTTTTGTAAAAATTCGGAAGGAAGGTCGAATTTGGTGTTTTCAATCAAACTCTCGACCACATCATTTAACAATTTCTGGTCGCTTTGCTGTTCAAATTGCCGCTCGGCGTCCTCCTTGATCTTTTCTTTTAGTTGCGCTTCGGAAGTAACAATGCCCTCCCCAAATAGCTTGTCGAACAATTCCTGGTTCAACTCGGCCATTTCACGAGCATTTACCTCTTCAATTTTAAGCTGAACCTCAATATCCAAGCCATGGGCATCATCGTGAGAAACTCCCAGGTATTTTTGATGATCGTGGTCATCCGGAAACATTCCTTTAGTTTTCAGCACTACAGTGTCTCCCACTTTGGCTCCCAGTAGGCTGGAAAGCTGTTTCTTTCCTTTGATCGCATCGGTGGAGAAGGTGGTTTTATGCTCGATTCCTTTTTCTTCGGAAGTAAACGTTCCCGTGATTTCGTCTTCCTTAGCTACTTCATTTTTGGAGATCAACTTGCCATATTGTTTCCGAATGGATTTCACCTGATTGGTGATCATCTTGTCATCGGCTACCACCTTGTAAGAGGTAACGGCTTTTTTCTTCACATCCACATCGAATTGAGGAGCTAACCCCAGTTCAAATTCAAAGGCGAAGTCTCCAGAATCCCAATCGATCTCCGATTCGTTCTTCGGAAGTGGATTCCCCAAAACATCCAACTTTTCATCGGAAAGGTATTTGTGCAATTTTTCCTGAAGCAGTTTGTTCACTTCTTCCACCAATACGGCCTTACCGTATTGTTTCTTCACCATACCCATGGGTACATGGCCTTTTCGGAATCCTGGGATATTAGCCGATTTCCGGTAATTGTTGAGAATATTCTCCACTTTCTCCGAATAATCGTCCTTGGATATTTCAACAGTTAGCACCGCATTCAGGTTATCTATGTCTTTTTTAGTAATGTTCATCCTTTGAAAATTTTACCTCTATTTTAAGGGAGGCAAAAATACGACATTAAAACCAAGCTAACAAGCTTTGTGCAAGTGCCTTTTAAGCATCAATTTTCTTTATCCAGGAGGGAATGGAAAATAGACTGAAGAAAAGATAAGAGCAGGCTGAAAAGTAGCGCCCACCAAATATTCTTCACCGCAAAGCCATCGATGAAATAATCGGCCATAAGGATGATCACGGCATTGATTACCAACAGGAACAAGCCCAGGGTTACGATGGTGATAGGTAAGGTAAGGATTACCAAGATAGGCTTGACCAGGACCTTGAGCAAAGCCAGTACGACCGCCACGATAATAGCAGACCAATAACTCTCTACCCCTACACCAGGAAGTATGTAAGCTAAAATAAGTACGGCGGCAGCCGATAAGAGGATTCGAAGAATAGTTTTCATAGGTTTGAACTTTGCATAAAGATAAAAAAAAGACCGCTCGAGAGCGGCCTTCTTATGAATTTGATCGGTCATTATAAAACAGGGGGATATGATACAATGAAATCGTTAGCCTTGGCCACTTTTCCCGCTTCATGGAAGTTAGACCCATAGGTAGCGTCTATGGCCTCCAGGAATTTGTTTGCCATCAAGGCATAGCCTCGAGCTGTAAGGTGAACACCATCAAGACTTACTAAACCACCAAATACCAGGCCGGTATCCATCGTGAAATCATCGAAAATAATTCCGGTCGTAGAAGCCTGCTGAAGAATCGCCTTCAGATCTAAAAATGCGAGGCTCTTCGATGCAGCAATTCCTTCAATAGTTACATTGTATGCATCGGTTGCCGCGATCACGGCGTCGGTTTCAGTAACGGTTAATACCCACTGGTCGGTAAGTGGAACAGACAATCCATTGATCAACAACGGATCGTTGTTCACCAAAGTTCCAATGAAGGAAGCACTGGGAAGAACAGGAAGGTCTGCAGGAGTGGTCTGACGATAATTGGGAAGTCCAAGACCGCTTAGGTCTGTTAAATCTTCGTCTTCAATAACAACCGGGTTTTTGCCGGCTGCAAAAACGATAGTACGAGCTTCCCTTTCTTCGGCAGAAATAAGACCTGCTCCTTCGGCTTGCAATAATCCTCCGTTGTACGGCGCATAGGCGCCATTTAGTAATGCCGCGGTTGCATCATCCAGCGGTACGGGATTGTATGGTACCGTAGTAAAATAAGGCAAGCTGGTTACATAAGGCACCGAAGTAATGACACCTTGAGCGCCATTCGCCGTAAGGGCATCCACCACGATACTTAATGTATTTGCAAAGACCAAAGGATCGGTAATATCATTAGGCCCATAGGTGGTTGGATCAAAATTTCCCGTTTGGTCTACCCCGGATCCTCCGGAGGTAGCAAAGCCTAAAACATCGTTTCCACCCATCTCGGAAAGAGTAAAGAAGCTTGCCCCTTGAGCCAATGCATCTTCAAGTATGGAAGCATTAGGACTGGAGGCCATCCTCGCAAAATAGGGATTGGCTTGTCCTGTAGGAACTCCACCCACATTGCCATAGCCGTTGGCTAAAAGGTGAAAACTTTTTGCCCCAGGAACTCCCATATTGGTGAAAGGACCTCCCAATACATTGGAGACTTCGGTGGTTGGCATGGCATCCAGGAAAGCGGGTCCCGAACCATCGAAATAAAGCCGGGGGTTTTGTATCTGAACACCCCCAAGGAGAAGACCACCAATGTTGTCGTTCATCAATGGCTGAGTCATAGTTCCTCCTCCCAATTCAGCAAATTGCTGGGCGAGGATATTGGGGAACGAATTCTCCTGACTTGCGATAAAAAGCGCGCCATCTGTAAATCCGGCGGTGAAGGAAGCCCCTACCGCAACGTATTTAGAAAAATCTGCAGATCCAGCCGTGAGTTCCACAGCAGGTTCTTCCATGTTCATATTATTATTATCGGCTTCACAACCAATAAGTGCCATGGATAATGCGAATAACCATATATATTTTGTTTTCATTTTAATTTCTTGTTTGGTTGATATTATAAGTTATTGATAGTCCATGATACATAATACATGGAACCGATCATTCCGGTACCAAAGGCCGTAAAGTATTCTTCTCCTGTTATATTTGTAGCGCCAACTTTGAACGAAGACTTGAGGAACTTAGGAGCTCGATAGTTCAACTGTGCATCCACAACGTGGAAGGCCGGAACGGCTCCGTCTCCAAAAGAGGCTTCCCAGAAATAATTATCACTCCATCTCCAGGCTACATTAAATCCAAAGTTCTTGAACAATTCAGTATTTCCAAAAGTTGCTTTCACCTTATGTTCCGGTGTATTGAAGCTGGTTCTGAAATCTGGATTAGCGGCTGTATCAAAATCAAGATAAGCGTAAGTATAGTTTCCACCTAGATCAAAATTTCCGAAGATCCTAGTGTTCACACCAATAGACCCACCATAGGAGTTCACGTCTGCATCGGAGTTGGTATAGGTTTGGAAGACCTGCCGGTCGCCATTGGCAATGGCAGCTACCGCCAATGGGGTAGTTGTTCCAGGAATGGTCTGGCTTAACTGAACGTCTCCATAAAACGGAGAAACCACTGTTTCATTGGCCAGGAAGTCCTGGTACTGGTTGTAATATCCACTCAGGTCGACGATCACCGGACCTAATTTTCCTCGATATCCTAATTCATAAGAGGTAACCTGTTCCGGTTGAGCCAAATTTGAATTTGCGATCTCAAGATCGGCAACATCGCCAGTCTCAGCGAACTTCAGTACAGAAGATAAGAAGAATGAATTTTCGTAAGCTCCCGTTCCATCAAAGTTAATAGTGCTCATCCCTAATAATGCCTGCCCGGTAGCACTCAGGTCATAAGGTCTAACGTCACGGGCGGGATTATCTGGTGCCCCTCCAACGAGGACAGCACGTCCTACGTCAAGACCTATGTAGAGGTCCTGGGTGGTTGGGTTTCTGAAACCGGTTTGGAATGAAGCTCGAATATTGTGGTTCTTATTAGCACCCGCGGTGTAGCCTAAGGATACCCTTGGAGAAAAGAACCCATCAAATAATTCCGATTTGTCATAGCGAATAGAAGCGGTTAACTTCAGACGCTCCTCCTCTAAAAATCGTTTCTGAAGTTGAGTGTATATTCCTACTTCCGAGTAATTAATAGGACCATCATCATCCGTATAAATGGTTCCTGAAGAATTTAGTTCATAATTCCTGTATGACCCTCCCACCTGGATCTCTGCAAAATCCAACAGGTGGCTGAAGTTATAATTCACATCGGAGTGATAGATCTTGGAATTATCCTGGAACTTGGATCCCGTAGAGAGATCCGGATCATTAATACTTGCCTCATAAGCACGGTTGAATTCTTCGGTCCCCGGCTCAAACCTACCGGTTTCGGCTGTTTGGCGGGCCAGGACATGCGCTTGCTCCGGTAACAATCCGGCAAGTGATCCCTGCACAAAGGCTCCTACATATTGTCCAAACCATGTGTTGTCATCCTTCCATGCTCGGTTTATGTTGATACCGGTGAATACCATGTCGTATGAATCCCCCGCATTGTCCTCGGTGATATAACCTCGAACAAAGAAATTATCGTTTCTAACCTCCAGTTTATGTTGTTGCAGGAAAAAGTTATCGATCCCGTATCGGTTTGCACCCTGGTAAATCGTAGAACCGGTTCCCACCTTTCCTACATAAGAGATCTCCATATCATTGGCCCAGGGTCTGAAATAAAGGCCCCAGTCGGCTTTAACACTCTCCGCTTCATAATCGGTTAAAGTGCTTTCCAGGTATCCGGTTCTACTTACATCCACCGAAGGAACCAATGCTTCGGCACCGGCTGGCAATATACCCATGCCTACTAAAATCTCGGCAACATCCCGGATGTCGGTACTAACCTCATCACCATACACATTCACTCCATCATAATCGATGGCAGATCGATCGATCCCACGGTTCAACTTATCGACTTGGCTATTTGCAGCCCAATCGGTACCCGTTAAAAGACCAAAATTCACTTTGGCAGCAAAATGCTCACTGAACTTGTGAGCGGCCCTAATTCCGAAATCGGTATAATCATTATCACCGGCAGCTTCCTGAGAAGTTATGCCGCGTTTCATATAAACACTAATTCCTTCATGATCGAAAGGACTTTTAGACCTCATAAAAAGGATCCCGTTAAAAGCGTTCGCACCGTAGAGCGCAGATGCTGCTCCAGGAAGGATTTCAACACTTAGCACGTCGGTCTCGGTCATCCCCAATAGGTTACCCAAGGGGAAATTAAGAGCCGGTGCGGCATTGTCCATTCCATCAACCAATTGCATAAAGCGTGTATTCGCAAAAGTGGCAAAACCACGCGTATTGATCGATTTAAAGGTCAAACTGTTGGTATTGATATCAACACCTTTTAGATTTTCCAAACCATCGTAAAAATCGGCG
This sequence comes from Flavobacteriaceae bacterium, assembly GCA_013043825.1. GTDB lineage: Bacteria > Bacteroidota > Bacteroidia > Flavobacteriales > Flavobacteriaceae > Aureisphaera. The sequence continues at coordinate 16,415 of JABDNM010000109.1, read as the reverse complement.
GAAGCGGTATTTCTAAATTCTCTAACGCCCATTCGCTCCACCGTAACCGGGGATTCGAAAATTCGTTCCGGGGTTCGGGAAGCCGAGATCACCACCTCGTCCAGCGCACTTCCTTCAATGAGGGTGATCGTTAAGACCTGGTTGTTTTCAGTGACTTGTTGCACGAAAGTTTGATAACCTACGCTGCTCACCTGGACTTCAAAGGGTGGGGCAATGTCTACAGTAAGGCTGAAGTTTCCGTCAAAGTCGGAAACCGCACCTGCTGAAACTGCCTCTACCACAATGTTCGCTCCCGATACCGGCTCCAGGGATTCATCTACAATTGTTCCGGTAAAGGTGGTTTGTGCATTCAGCATCAAGCAAGAACACAATCCAAAAAGGGTAAGAATAGTTTTCATGAAAGTTGTTGTTGATTTTGTTCGCCAATATAGGAATTTCCAACCAACAAGCCTTGAGCAATTGTGGTTAAACTTTGTCAGATTCGCAATTTTTAGCCAAATTAATTGGGTTTCAGGAAATAAAAGCGTGAACAATTTCGTAAAATCGTAATGGATCCTCGGCATGAAGCCAATGACCCACGCCGGGAATTTCGCGGATCTGTGCGAGGGGAAAGTGTTTCTTAATTAGAACATCATCGTCAGGCTCCAGGTATCCAGAATTCCCACCATGTATGAATAAAGTTGGTCCATCGTAACGCTGGTCCTCCGGAAGCCCTTTCCCTATTTCCTCAATTTTCTGCGTGAGTACGTCCAGGTTCATCCGAAGAGCATAGCGCTCATGCCCTGCCCGATAAAGATTTTTCAAAAGGAACATTCTTACTCCATCTTCCTTTATATATCGCGAAAGAGCCTCATTGGCATCACCCCTGGATTTTATCCTGTCAAAATCAAGGGTGCGAAGTGCCTTTAAGATTTCTTGGTGGTGTGATGGATACGGTTTGGGTGCGATATCGGCCACAATAAGTTTGGATACCTGCTCTCGAAAACGTGTGGCAAACTCCATCGCTGTTTTTCCGCCCATGGAATGACCCAATAAAACTATTTCTTTCAATTCATGCGTCTCGCAATAATGTAATAGATCTTCGGCCATTATTGAATAACTGAAATCATCGTGGTGAAAACTCCGACCATGATTTCGTTGATCGACCAGGTGGACCTGGTAACCCAATTCAGTAAATTGCTTGCCCAAGGTCTTCCAGTTGTCTCCCATTCCCAGGAAACCATGCAAGATCACAAATGGCGTACCCTCACCAATGATATTGGAATACAAGATCATATCAAGCAAGTTTTTGGAGGTATTGAGCGATGACCGATTCCAGTCCTTCGTACAGGGATTCGCATATAAGCGCATGACCTATTGAGACTTCCAGTAAATGTGGAACCTGCTCTTTGAAAAATTTTATATTTTGAAGTGACAAGTCATGTCCGGCGTTGATGCCCAGCCCCACTTCATTGGCCAGGTGGGCACATTCGGTATACGGCTTCACTGCATCTTTATTTCCCAGACCAAACCCATGGGCGAATGATTCGGTATACAATTCTATACGATCGGTTCCTGTTTGTGCGGCGCCCTCGATCATTGTCAATTCCGGGTCCACGAAGATGGACGTTCTAATGCCTGCTTCCTTAAAGGTGGCAATGATTTCTTTGAGCTTATCTTTATGCTGAATGGTATCCCATCCCGCATTCGAGGTGATCGCATCCACAGCATCAGGGACCAGGGTTACCTGAGTGGGCTTTATTTGAAGCACCATTTCCACGAACTTAGGAATTGGATTTCCTTCGATATTGTATTCGGTATGTACTTCCGACTTCAGATCATATGCATCCTGGTAACGAATATGTCGCTCATCTGGCCTGGGATGAACCGTAATTCCTTGTGCACCAAAGTGTTGAATATCTTTTGCGGCCTGAAGCAGATTGGGCATATTCCCTCCGCGGGCATTGCGCAAAGTGGCAATTTTATTGATATTCACACTCAACTTGGTCATAATCGCTCTTTAAGAAATGCAAAAATACGAAGTTGTAGTTCGTATTTGCGTCTTAATTTTAAGTAATTTGCACAAAATAGTTAATCGTTGAACACCGAATCCTACATCATAAACGACATCACGCCTTTCGAGCTGAATGCCAGTATTAAGGAGGTTCAAACCGCCTTTAATCAACTCACCTACTCCCATGTTCCTGTGTCTAAGGAGGGGATTTATATAGGTTGCATTTCTGAAACGGATGCCCATTGCTTTGAAGGGGATAAGTTGCTTAGTGATTATCAATATGCACTTGAAGATCTGCATGTGAGAAAACAAAGCAACTGGCTGGATATCCTGGAGGCTTTTGCCATGCATGCCAGTAATATCATGCCGGTTCTGGATGCCAATAACAACTATTTGGGTTATTACGAACTGGGCGATATTATGGATCTATTCAATGATACACCTTTCCTAAATGAAGCCGGCGGCATCATTGTGGTTGAAAAGGGAAGTTCAGACTATTCCTTCAGTGAGATCTGTCAAATTGTTGAGACCAACGACGGCAAAATCCTGGGGGTGTTTATCTCCAAGATCGAAAACGATCTCACACAGGCCACCGTTAAAATAGGACATACGGGCATGAATCCTATTGTGCAAACCTTCCGAAGATACGGCTATAACGTTGTTTCCGAGCACGAAGAAGATAAGATGCTCCGCGACCTTAAAGAGCGTTCAGACTACCTGGACAAATACCTTAATATCTAAACTATGAAAATTGGTATTTACGGTCAGTTCTACCATGAACATTCCGAGAAGTACATTCAGATCATTCTGGACGCGCTTCAGGGAAGCGATGCGGAGGTATTCATTGAATCTCAATTTGTCGAGATGCTCCAAAAACATAAAGGCATATCCACCGACTTCTCTAAGGTCCCTACTTTCAGCGAATTAGACGCTTCTTACGACCTCTTTTTTAGCATTGGAGGCGACGGCACCATACTCAAATCGGTTACCTTCGTCCGTGATCTTGGAATTCCCATTGTTGGTATTAACAGCGGTCGACTGGGCTTTTTGGCTACCATTCAGAAGGAAAATGTAACTCAAAGTATTCAGGAGATTCTGGATGGTGACTATTTGATTTCTGAACGAAGTTTGCTTTCCATACAAACAGATCCACCCAATAAAGATCTGGAACCGCTCAATTTTGCACTCAATGAGATCGCCGTAAACCGAAAGAACACCACTTCGATGATCAAAGTGGATACCCTGGTGAACGACGAGTTTTTAACGTCCTACTGGAGTGATGGACTTATCGTGGCTACCCCTACCGGCTCGACAGGCTATTCCCTGAGTTGTGGAGGCCCACTGATCGATCCCAGCACGACCAGCCTGGTTATTACCCCCATTGCTCCTCATAACCTCAACGCACGACCTTTGGTTATTCAGGACGATTGTGTGATCCAGTTGCGGGTTTCCGGCCGTGAAGATAATTATCTGGTCTCTCTGGATTCGCGAATTGCCACACTTCCGAATGAAACTGTGATTACCATCAAAAAATCACCGTTCACCATCAAATTGGTGCAGCTTAATGACGACACTTTCGTCAAAACCCTGCGGGAAAAATTATTGTGGGGTGAGGACAAGCGCAATTAGGCAATAAAAGCCCGCAATTCCTGTTAATCAACTAGACTATTTTGCATATCCCATGGTAGAGCAAAGTTAATTAGTATATTTGCAAACTTTCAGGAAATATGAAGTATTTCACATCGGTCATTTTTATACTACTTGCCTTCCAATTTACACAGGCTCAAACCTATGAAATAGGTGGAATTGTGGGTGGTGCCAATTATATTGGGGACATTGGCCGGACGAACTATATCGCTCCTAAAAACCTTGCCTTTGGAGGGATTTTCAAATGGAATCGAAGTTCAAGGCATTCCTTCCGTGGGTCGGTACTGGTAGCCCGGATTCTGGGAAATGATTTTGATTCAGGTGATATTCGAAGAAAGATTCGAGGATATGAGTTTGAAAATACCATCAAGGAGATCTCGGTAGGATTGGAATATACCTTCTGGGAATTCAATATGTACAGTGGGCAACCCCAAACCACTCCTTATTTGTATACAGGTCTCACTTATTTTTTATACGATGCAAAATTCAAGCGCCCGGACAACAACCTCATTGTAAAATATGAAGACGCCGGATCTATCGCTATTCCCATGGTAGTAGGTCTGAAGACCACCATTGGAACTCGCTTTGTGCTTGGTTTTGAGGTGGGTGCACGTTATACTTTCACAGATAATTTGGACGGAAGTAACCCGGATACTGGCTTTGAGAACAATGAAAGCCTTAAATTTGGGAATGTAAATAGTGACGACTGGTACGTTTACAGTGGGGTGACGATCACGGTTACCTTCGGAAGGCAACCCTGTTACTGTAATTTTTAAAATGACTCTCGAGGATCAAATAGACAAAGGCAGACTTCCCAATCACCTGGCCATCATTATGGACGGTAATGGAAGATGGGCCAAGCAAAAAGGTCTGTTTCGTACTATGGGTCATGAGAAAGGTACTACCGCGGTACGGGAAGTTGTAGAAGCTTGTGCGGAACTACCCATTCCATATCTCACCTTATATGCTTTTTCTACTGAAAATTGGAACCGGCCCAAATTGGAGGTCGATACACTTATGAAGCTGCTTGTTTCCTCCCTCAAAAAGGAAATTAAAACACTCACCGATAATCACATTCGGCTAAATGCCATTGGGAACCTGAACTCCCTGCCAAAGAAGGCTCACAGCGAATTGATGGACGTCATGAATAAGACCAAAACCAACTCGCGAATGACCCTCACGCTGGCTCTGAGCTATGGCTCCAGAGAGGAAATCACAAAAACTATTAAAGAGATTAGCCTTAAAGTTAAAAATAACCTAATTTCGCCGTCAAATATTGATGAATCGGTTATTAATAATCATCTTTACACGCATGATTTACCCGATGTAGATTTGTTGATTCGCACCAGCGGGGAATTGCGAATTAGTAACTTTTTACTATGGCAAATTGCATATGCCGAATTGTATTTTACCGAAACACTTTGGCCGGACTATCGAAAGGAAAACCTTTACGAAGCCATCTTAAATTATCAAAACAGAGAACGAAGATTTGGAAAGACGAGTGAACAACTTAACCCATAATACCTCTACTTACTTTTACCGCACCCTTTACTTGGTATTCTTCTTAACAATACTCTGGATAAGTAATGCTGCTGCACAACAAAAAGAATTAGACTCCGGGACCAAATACGAGATCAACAGTATCACCGTTACAGGTGAGCAAAGCTTCAACGAAAAAACTGTGATTGCCTTCACCGGACTAAAGGTGGGTGATCGAATCTATATACCGGGTGAAAAGTTAAGCTCGGTCACCAAGAAACTCTGGGAACAAAACCTGTTTAGCGATATTGCCTTCTACGTGACAAACATCGAAGGTGACAAGGTAGACCTCGAATTGTACATCGTTGAGCTTCCCAAACTGAACGAAATTACCATTGACGGGGTACGAAAAGGCAAAAGGAAGGAGATCATAAAGGACAATAACCTGAAGAAGGGAACCAAGATCACCAAGAACCTGGTGACTACCACCAAAAACAACATTCGAAACAGATTCAAAGAGTTGGGCTTCTTCAACACGCAGGTAGTCTTCAGCATGACACCTTTTGTTGATTCCCTCGGAAACGAATTGGGAAAAAATATGAAGATCGTCGTGGACCGTGGAGAACGGGTCAAGGTAAAATCCATTCGGTTTGATGGGAACAAAGATCTTTCCGACAAGAAGCTTCGCGGTTTCATGAAAAACGTGAAGAAGAAGAATCCTATTCGCTTCTATAAACGATCAAAATACACCGAATCGGGCTTTGAAGAAGACAAAGCACGTTTGGTTGAAAAGTACAAAGAGAACGGTTACAGGGATGCCCGTGTGATTAGTGATACACTGCAGATCATCGACGAGAAGAACATTGCTTTGAACCTGGAAGTTGAGGAAGGGAAAAAGTATTATTTCGGGGATGTACGATTTATTGGTAACAGTGTTTATACCGATAATTTTCTTCGACAGTATGTGGGAATACAAAAGGGGGAAGTCTATAACGGAACCTTGCTGAAGGAACGCATACAGGACAACAGCGATCCCGATGCACTGGACCTTACCAACCTTTACCAGAACAATGGTTACCTCGCAGTGGACATAAATCCTGTGGAAGTGGCTATTCGACAAGACACCATCGATTTTGAAATTCGGATCCTCGAGCGCAACGAGTTTTATTTCGATCACGTAACTGTAATAGGGAACGATAAAACGAATGATCACGTGATCTATCGGGAATTGCGTACGCGACCTGGCCAGAAGTACAGTAAACGAAATGTGGTAAGAACCATCCGGGAATTGGGACAGCTTGGCTTCTTCGATGCGGAGCAACTCTCACCCAATTTCAAGAATGTAGACCAGAATAACGGTTTGGTGGATCTAGAATACTCGGTAGTAGAAAAAGGATCGAGCCAGATCGAGCTGCAAGGTGGTTATGGTGGCGGTGGATTTGTAGGTACCCTGGGACTTTCGTTCAATAACTTTTCCCTTCGGAATATTTTCAATGGAGAGGCCTATAAACCGCTCCCCATGGGAGATGGCCAAAAACTCTCACTAAGAGCACAGGCCAGTAGCTTCTATCAAACCTATAGCCTCTCACTCACCGAACCCTGGTTGGGTGGAAAAAAGCCTGTTCAATTAAGCACCTCCTTCTCGCATACCATTCAGTATTTGTTCAATTTTAATACGAGGGAACGAGACAACGATAGAAGGTTCCTAATTACCGGAGGATCGGTAGGGCTTGCAAAGCGATTGAAGTGGCCGGATGATTATTTCCAACTTTCACAAGCCATTAGCTTTCAACACTACAACCTCAAGAATTACAATACCGGTCTCTTTACATTTGGAGATGGATTCTCGAATAACCTGGCGTACACCGTTGGGCTGAGCAGGAACAGTACTTCAGCTAACCCGATCTATCCAAGATTTGGTTCTCAATTTAGTGTTTCGGCCAAGCTCACCCCGCCCTATTCCGCTTTTGGAGGAGCCGATTTTAAGGCCTTGAGAGAAGAACGTGAAGATTTGGTGGATTTCCTGCAAACCAACCCTACCGATGTAGACACAAATGATCGAGTCGCCGAGATCGATCAGGAACGTTTCAAATGGTTGGAGTATTATAAGATTAAATTTGACGGCACCTGGTTTACTACCATCAAAGGTGATCTGGTACTACGCTCCAAAGCGGAGTTTGGATTCCTGGGCGCTTACAATTCAGATCGCGGTGTTCCTCCCTTTGAACGATTTTTTGTAGGAGGAGACGGACTGGGTTCCTTTAGCCTGGATGGCAGGGAAGTGATTCAGTTGAGAGGGTATCCTAACCAATCACTTTCTAACAACGATGGAAATACCATTTACAATAAATTTTCGTTAGAATTAAGATACCCTGTTACCTTGAAGCAATTGGCTTCGATTTATGTATTGGCCTTTGCTGAAGGAGGGGGTGCTTACGACGGGTTTAGAAACTATAATCCTTTCACCCTTAGTAGGTCTGCTGGGGCAGGAATTCGTATATTTATGCCTGCTTTCGGACTTTTGGGGATTGATTTCGGATATGGGTTTGACCCAATTTTAAACGGAACGGTTCGAAATGGATGGGAAACACATTTCATCATTGGACAGCAATTTTAATTTTTGGCACGATATTTTCTAAGTAACAACCAGCATTATGAAAACATTTAAATTCATTCTTCTCGCTTTCGCTCTTGTGTGCTTTTCACTTAGCGCCGAGGCTCAAAGAGGGGCTCGTATTGGGTATATCGATATGGAGTACATTTTAGAAAGTGTCCCGGAGTATCAGGAAGCCTCTACACAATTGGAGGGTAAGGTGCAGCGATGGAAAAAGGACATCGAAAAGAAGAATGACGAAATTGAACAAATGAAGCTCAACTTGAGTAACGAACGGGTGTTACTTACCAAAGAATTGATCGAGGAGCGTGAAGAGGAGATCAAGATCCTGGAAGATGAAATGCTAAAATACCAGCAAGATCGTTTTGGCCCTAATGGCGACCTGGATATCCAAAGAAGACAGTTGGTTCAACCCATTCAGGACCAGGTGTTCAATATTGTTCAGGAAATTGCTGAAGGAAAAAAGTATGATTTTATTTTCGACAAATCTGCCGATGTAGTGATGTTATTCGCAGCCAAGAGAAATGATATAAGCGAACAAGTCTTACGAAGTATCAACCGTTCAGCAAAACGGGAAGAGGCTAAGAATAGAAGGGAGAAGCGAGAGATTGAAAGCCGTGAAGCACTTTCAGAAGAGGAAGAAGAAGCGGTTTCCGAACGCGAGTCGGCCGCAGAAGCCAAAAAGAATGAACGCGCCCGGATCATGGAGGAACGTCGACGAGTTCGTGACTCGGTTCGTGCAGCGCAAAAGGCTCAATTTGAAGAAAAGCGACAACGACTATTAGATGAACGACAGCGCCGAAAAGACTCTATCCTTAAAGCACGACAAGGTACGGGAGGCCCCCCTACCGACGGTGAAGGCGACGGAGACGGAGAAGGCAACTAAATGATAACTTAATCTAACACTTAAATTTAATACAGCAAAAAATGAAAAATTTAAAATTACTTTTTGTAGCAGCCTTACTTTTTATTGGAGCTACTAGTTTAAACGCACAATCCAAAGTGGCCCACATCGATACACAGGCACTCGTGGAAGCAATGCCGGAGATGAAAGCAGCTCAGAGTCAATTGGAAAAACTACAAAAAACATACGATGCTGAGATCAAGTCCATGATGAAGGAGTGGGAAACCAAAGTAAAGCAATACGATGGGGAAGCCGCCAGCAAGACCGAGGAAGAGAACTTGAAACGCGTTGAAGAGGTGCAAGGAATGCAAAAGAACATTGGTGATTACAGAAACCAAGCTCTACAGGATCTTCAAAAGAAGGAAGTAGACCTATTACAACCTATCCTTGAAAAAGCCAGAACCGCCATCCAAAAAGTGGCAAGAACCCAAGGGTTTCAGTATGTTTTGGATTCGGCAACCGGAAACGGTGTGATCCTCGCCGATGGTACCGACCTCCTTTCTAGTGTAAAGAAGGAATTAGGAATTTAATTCATCTTGAAAAATAGTAACGACCCCATGGGATACATTCCATGGGGTCTTTTTGTATATCTTTAATCCATTCATGAATAGATTGGCTCCCATAGGTATTTTCGATTCGGGTGTTGGCGGGACTTCCATCTGGAAGGAGATCCATCGACTGCTGCCCTACGAGCGAACCATGTACCTGGCCGATAGTAGGAATGCACCCTACGGGGAACGAAAGAGGGAAGAGATTATTCAACTGAGTAAAAAAAATACAGAACTCCTGCTCGATGCAGGGTGCAAACTCATAGTTGTTGCCTGTAACACGGCGACTACCAATGCCATCTCCGAATTACGCGCCACCTATGATATTCCGTTTATTGGAATAGAACCGGCCATCAAACCCGCAGCCTTACAAACACATACCAGGAGCATTGGGATCCTGGCTACTAAAGGAACCTTAAGTAGTGACTTGTTCCACAAGACTTCAGAACTATTCGCGAATGGAATTCGAATCACCGAAGTAATAGGAAAAGGCCTGGTGCCACTTATTGAGCAAGGCGATTTAGACAGCAGTGAATTAAGAGAGCTACTTCAGAACTACTTGCAGCCTATGTTAGACGCAAAGGTGGACCATATAGTATTAGGCTGCAGTCATTACCCTTATTTAATCCCATTGATGCAAGAACTACTCCCCAAGGAAATTAAGATCATAGACTCCGGCGCCGCGGTTGCCCGGCAAACCAAAGCAGTACTGGAAAAAAATGAACTATTGAACCTTGAAGACATTTCGGCTACTCACCAATTTTACACCAATACAAGTGCCTCGACCCTGCAAAAGTTATTGCAAGAATTTAATGAGTCGATCTCAATAGAGGTAAGGGAATTCTAATTTTACTCCCGGAACCAGGAGGCATATTTAATGTAGTTTTCAGCGATTCGATGGATTTCTCCTTCCAGTAACTCCCGGCTAATATCCTTCACTTTTCTGGCTGGTATCCCGGCATAGATACTCCCGCTCTCTACATGGGTATTTTTTGTTACCACCGCTCCTGCCGCAATAATGCTGTTGCTTTCAATTATACAATCGTCCATCACTATACTGCCCATGCCAATTAATACATTGTCTTTCACGGTGCAACCATGGACAATCGCGTTGTGCCCAATAGACACATTGTTCCCAATATTGGTGGGCGAAGTTCGATAGGTAGCATGGATCACAGCCCCATCCTGGATATTTACTTTATTCCCAATTTTGATGTAGTGCACATCACCACGGATCACAGCATTGAACCAAACACTGCACTGGCTTCCCAGGACCACGTCTCCAACCAGGGTCGCGTTGTCTGCGATAAAACAATCTTCTGGAATTTCGGGATGGATGCCGTTCACGGCCTTAATGATCATTGCCTGATGGTTTTAACTGAAGTGAGAAAGTAATGCTTTTTTACGCGCCGGACTTACCATGATCTCCTTCCCATTATTCAATACCACGCTGCCGCCTTTACCTTTTCGGTACTCGCTTATGGCGTTTACATTTACCAAGTACGATTTATGAACCCGGGCAAAACCATTATCTGCGAGGGTTTCCTCAAAATATTTCAACGTCTTACTCACCAGTTTCTTCTTATTCAGCAAAAATATCTGTGTATAGTTATCGTCGGCCTGACAATACAAAATATCTTCGATCTCAAGTACTTCAAATCCATTTTGTAAGGGAATAGTGATCTTCCCGGAAATCGTGGCTTGTTTAGGTTTTAATATGGTATTCTGAAGGCTGTCCTCCTTTTCTTTGATCTCCTTCACATAATCTACAGCCTCTATTAACTTATCGATGGATATGGGCTTCAAAAGATAGTAGGAGGCGTGTGCATTCAGTGCATCGATTGCATAGTGGTCATAGGCGGTGACGAATACCGTCTCGAAAGTTCGATCACCTACTTTATCCAAAAGATCGAAAGCATTTCCGTACGGCATTTCTACATCCAAAAACACCAGGTCCAACTCGTTGTTGCGAATAAGCACCAATGCCTCGTCCACATTGGCAGCTTCTCCTAAAACTTCGACTTTGGGACAATACTTTGCAATATAATTCCTGAGGATCTCACGGCTTGTCTCCTCGTCTTCTACGATGATTGCTTTTAAGTTCATTTTAATCTTTCTTTAAAATTAGGCGGACCTGTGTTCCCTCTTCCTGGTCGTTCAAGTCTTCTACGGTCACATCCACCTTATCCTTGTACATATCATTTAGTATGGCAATTCGTCGTTTGATATTGCCCATTCCCTTCGACTTTTGTTTCTTTTGATGATCGGTTTTAAATTCTTTGGATTTTTTCCGGCCAATTCCATCATCGGTTATGGTGATCACAACTGTTTCTGAATCGCGCTGGGCAAAATCGATTTCCAAAAGTCCCTTCTTTTCTTTGTAGCGAAGTCCATGCCATACCGCATTCTCCACGTAGGGCTGTAATAGCATGGGTGGTATCACGAAATCATCCACATTCAGCGCTTCGTCTACTGTTACCTTGTAATCGAATTTATCCCGGAACCTGAAATGTTCCAGCTTCACATATAGGCGAAGCAATTCGATCTCCTTGGACAGGGGTATGAAGTCCTCGTCGCTATTCTCCAATACCGAACGCATCAATTGGGAGAACTCGCTCAAATACTTATTTGCGGCCCGCTCATCATTGCTCGCAATAAAACTGTTTACTGAATTCAGGGCATTGAAGATAAAATGCGGATTCATCTGGGTGCGAAGCGATTTCAAGGCAAGCAGATTGTTGGCATACTGCTGCTGCCTGGCATTTTTTCGCTGGCTGTAAGCGGTGTATAATAGCAATAGAGCCAGGGCGATTAGCGATCCTATGATCCATTTTTGAACCAGGTTGTTCTTCTGAATGAGTTCTTGATTTTCGAATGCGAGTTTATATCGACTTTCGTTGATCGCTCGCTCACTTTCCAAACTGGAGATACGGTTTTGCTTAAGGGCGATCTCCTTACTGAAACGAGTGGCTTGAGAGAGTTCTTGTTCCTTTTTTACGTACAGCTCATCGACTACTTCTACATAACGCTGGTAACCCTCGGCAGCCTTGTCGAAATCCCCAATATCGCGGTAGATCTCGGAAAGTTTTCGGGTGGCATCTTTTTGAACCACCAAATCCTCCTTTGCATCGGCCTCACTAATACTCCTTTCCAGGAACGGGATTGCTTCTTCGTATTTATCCTGGGCAACATAGGCGTTCGCGATCTTGTAATTTTGCCGCTGGGGGGAAAGCAGGCCAACTCCCGAATTATTTTCGGGCAACCCTTCCTCATCATCCATGGATTCCAATTCGTTCAGTGCCTCCTGGCGAAGTTCGATCTCCTTGGCGAAATCTTGCTTCTGATTGTAAAAATCTGCTACTTTATCTTTTTCCTGAACAGCTCGTTTCTTATTTTCTCCTTCTGAAAGCAACAATGAATTTCCAAAATATTCCTGGGCCTCTTCGATGGCCCCACTTTGAGCGTAGGCCTCGCCTATTTTCGAATTCAAATCGGTTACCTTGGGCGTGATCTTATGTTGATTGGCTAAGTCCAGGGCCTTCTGATAATTGAATACACTTTTGATCGCATCCTTGGTGGCCTTGTAATTGTCGCCCAAACCCTCAAAAACCTCCACACGTTGGTAATTGGAAAGGTTTAGCTGAAGCAACTTATTGTATTCACCAATACTCTCCTGGTAATTATTATTCATCATAAAGGCCTTGGCCAATTTTATCCGGGTCGCTGCCAAAGGCCTGGATCGAATACTTTCCTTGTAATTGGTGATCGCCAGGTCCGGTAATTGCCAATACAGGTTGATATCTCCCAGGGTTTCAAAAGCAACCGCGTTTTGAAATTCATTGGTTCGCTTTCCGGTAACGGTCTCAAGGGCTTTGTTCACATAGTCGATACTTTTCTTAGCATCACTTTTCAAAGCAATTTTGGCTGAATCGATATACACTTTAAAGTAATCGATCGCATCATTTCGCGAGCGTTTCGACATGACCGCCTCCACTTCCAAAGCCTTCTCAACGCGTACCGTGATCCTTTGTTGGTCCTTGACTATGTGATAAATGGTCTTAAAATCGTCACTGCGAATCACTAGTTCATCTCCCACCTTGGCAGAGATCTGAAATTCGCCCGCCCTATTTGTGGTTGCATATCCTTTCCCCGTGATCTCAACGTTCACCAATGGTATGGGACTGTTATCTTCCGCATTCAAAACCTGGCCTTTCAGTATGAATTCAGAAGCCTCGGCTCGTTTGGTCTGTGCATTCAGGCCCACTTGCGAGAGGAAAATGAAAAGAATCGATATGATTATATGTTGTCTCACCTTCATTTAGAATGTAAACTTACGTACTTTATGGTTGTTCCAAAAATGACGCCAAACCAATTCGCTTCAGAAAAGTACCTGAAAAATACCTTTCACTAACACCCTGGTTGTGTTCCCTCAATGAAAGAGTCAGTTCCCTCAAAGTTTATTTTATTTCAGTTTTCTTCCGCGTAGGTTTACTTCCAAATTAAATGAATTTATTATGAAAACCCTACAAACTATTGCCTTGTTGTTTTCGTTTGCCACCTTAACGGCATGTAATGACAACGTAAAAAATGAATTGGCTTTTCACAACGATGTGAAAGAGTCGAATTATCCATCCAAACCTTATATTAAGGTGGCCCTGCTTCTGGACACTTCAAACAGTATGGATGGTTTGATCGATCAGGCCAAAGCACAGCTTTGGGAGATCGTTAATGAGCTCTCTTACGCCAAATGCCGAAACCAGCGACCTAATTTGGAGATCGCCTTGTATGAGTACGGTAATGATAATCTAAGTTCACGAAATGGCTATGTTCGAAAGATCTTACCATTCACCAGCGATCTGGACGATGTATCCAAAGAACTTTTTTCCCTCACAACCAATGGAGGAAGCGAATATTGCGGAACAGTAATCCAGACTTCCCTCAATGAATTGGACTGGGGAAATGATGCAGACGACCTAAAAATGATCTTTATCGCCGGGAACGAACCATTTACGCAAGGGAATGTAGATTACCGAGATGCAGGAAATAATGCCAAGGAAAAAGATGTGGTGGTTAACACTATTTTCTGTGGTGATTACCGACATGGCATTAGTTCGAAATGGCAGGATGGTGCCCGAATTGCGTATGGAGATTATATGGCGATCAATCATGATCAAAAGACAGTTCATATCGCATCTCCATTCGATGACTTGATCCTTCAGTTAAATATTCAACTCAATGGTACGTATGTTCCTTATGGAACCAGAGGCAGAAAAAAATACGAAGTACAGGCTGCTCAGGATACTAATGCCGCAGGATTCAGTAAAGAAAATGCTGTAAGCCGAACGGTCTCGAAAAGTTCTCACCTTTATAAAAATAGCTCTTGGGACCTGGTAGATGCAGAAGAAGAGGAGGGGTTTAGTTATGACAAGCTAAAGGACGAAGACCTGCCCGACAATTTAAAGGGCAAATCGAAGTCGGAGATCAAGGCCTATGTAAAACAACAAAAAGAGGAACGCGTTCGCATTCAGCAAGAAATTGCAAAACTGAATGAGCAACGAAGAGCATATATCGCCAAACAAAAAAAGGAGAACGCCAATGGCCTGGAAAGTGCTATGATTGAAGCGCTGAAGCGACAAGCTGAAAAGAAGGAATATACCTGGAACTAAAAAAAGCCCCGTGATACGGGGCTTTCTTAGTTTTTTACTGAATCGATCTGTTATCGACCTTTTGTATTTGGTCTTAACATTCCATTGTAACGCATATCCTGAGACCAACGAACGATCTTTCCCTCCAGGAAGTTATATCCCAAGGTGATCTGGTGGAAGCCACCATTCTCAAAGCGAACGCTCCCGGACTGATAGGTATAGGTATACGCAAACATGAACTTATTGAAATTCACTCCAAGCACTGGGGTGAAGTACTGTAATTTCTGGTTCTTTATCTCGTTTCCATCCAGGTATTCGGCACCATCGAAGCTTCTTCTATAGGAAAGACCTCCCCAGACTCGTCCAAATTCCAATTCTCTGTAGGCTTTGAAATTTACATCGATCGCCTGCTCTCCGGTACGTTCTTTCCATTGAAACAGGAATCCTGGCTCGAAGGCCCACTTCCCGTATGCGGTAGGTGCATAGTAAGCCGAAGAGAACAGATAAGTGCGTTGATTGTTCGGCTCCAGATCCTGGGTAAAAAGGTTTCTGTTCTGGAAGATGAGATTTTTCGCTGTTAAGTGAGCTGAAAAGTTCAGGAAATTGTAAGAGACTCCTGCGTCGATGTTGAAATACGAACTACTTTGGATGATCCCGGCGATCACCGGATCGAAGTCATTAGGGTCGAATCGGGTTTCATCCAGACGTGATTGTATCAGCCCGGCGCTAAGGCCAAACGACACTTGGTTCAAATCAACGTTGCTTCTGGAAAATCGTATGTGATGGGCGTAGGTTATATATCCCCCCACCTGGGAATGGTATCCATTCTTATCGTTGAATATAATAGCTCCAAGTCCGGATCGTTCTCCAACGCGCGCATTGAAACTTAAAGTCTGTAAATTGGGTGCTTCGTCTTGATCAAACCACTGCTGGCGTGCGCTAAGTCTAAGTTTGTTATAATTAGCGGCTCCGGCCATCGCAGGATGGAGCAAATACATATTATCTGAAAAGTAATCGCTATAAGTGGGGATTCCATCTTGTGCTTGCGCAAAAAAGAAGGAACAAATTAAAACTAAGCTTAAGTAGGTCTTGTTAATCTTCATAGTAGCTGCTTAACGTTTTAGGGTAAAATGCCCTGTAAACTCTTTTTGGGTATCGTTCTCTTTGTATTCCACTCTAAACCAGTAATCACTGGACGGAAGTGGATTACCATTATAGGTTCCATCCCAGCCAGGTCCTAGCGGGCTTAATTGCTTCAACAACTTTCCGAACTTGTCAAATATATAAATTTTTGCGGAAGGGTCTCCATTGGCAATTCCTGTGATGTTCCAGGTATCGTGGAATCCGTCCTGGTTGGGCGTTACCACACGGGGGTAATCGATCACCCCTAGTTCGATGCTAACACTACCACATCCATTGGCATCCTTGATGGTCACCAGGTGATTGCCAGGCTCCACACCCGTGAAGCTGCCCTCACTCTGGAAGGGACCGTCGTCCAGCTGGAAGAGGTAATCTCCTATTCCCATGGCCGTAGCCTCGATAGTATGACTGGAGTCAAAAGCACCGCTGGTTACCACCGCGTCGA
>JABDNM010000022.1 GCA_013043825.1 Flavobacteriaceae bacterium | reverse complement strand
GGGCATTCGGCATTGATGAAGGGCAAATTCATTGTTGAATAGTCTGGATTACAAAAAAGCATCAACCTCTTTGTAGGCGTCTATCACGCGTTGGTCACCCACCATACCCGCTTGAGAATTACCATGTTCCATCCCCAGGATCCCTTTATACTGGCGGCTATGGATATACTTAAATACATTACCATAATTGATCTCTCCTGTTGTAGGCTCTTTCCTGCCTGGGTTGTCACCAATTTGGAAATAAGCGATCTCATCCCAACATGCCTCGATATTCGGAATTAAATTTCCTTCCTGGATTTGTTGATGATAAATATCGAATAAGATCTTGCAGGACGGACTGTTTACCGACTTACATATTTGATATGCCTGAGGAGATTCGGAAAGAAAAAGGCCTGGATGATCCCTGAAATTCAATGGCTCCAATACCATAACCAAACCGTGAGGTTCCAAGATATCACAAGCTCGTTTCAAACTTTCAACCACATGAGCGGTTTGATAGCTCTCATTTTGACGAAGGTCTACATGGCCAGGCACAACAGTCATCCACTTGGCATTCACACGTTTCGCCACTTCCACCGACTTGGTAATGTCCTGCAAAAATTCATCCCTCCACTCCTTTTTACCACTGGCCAGATTGGGTTCGTTCCAGTATATCTTATGTGCCACAAACACACCCATTTGAAGACCTCGTCGTTCCATGACCCGGGCAATTTTCGACTGTTGTTCAACGGGCCTGTTCCGCATTTCATTGTCCTCGAATGCCGTAAATCCTTGATCGGCCATGAATTCCAATTGATCGATCACCGAATCTCCGGCGATGTGTTTAAACATTCCTTCATGCGGCGCATATCTAAGATTGAATTTGTGATTTTCGATCGAAGTGGCACTCGGCTCCAAGTTTAAGGAAGTCGCCAGGGCCGATCCTCCAAAAGTGAAAAGGGAACCCGTCAAGGCTCCCTTTTTTATAAAATTTCTGCGTTTCATATAATTCGATTAGAGAGCCGCGGCATTTCCATTACCCGCTTCACTCAATGGGATACACCCTTTTTGAATTCCCGGGATAGGATCGTACCAAAGCACATTTTCTCCTATTTGTTCACTGGATTTCCAACCCCAGATGGTCATGTCGCGAATTCCTGAAAGCAGGCTAAAGACCGCGGCATCGGCATCTGGCTCACTGCCGGGATCTTCCGCATAGGCCGCCATGAATTCGTCCATTTTGTCCTGATATCCTTCCTGTTCTTCTTCTGAAGTCTTTAGATATTTCGCTAACAAAGCATCGAAGTCTGCTGGTTTACCTTGTTCCAGTTCCTTGTCATTCGTGCTTCGAAAAGTATTGGCCAATATGCCAAAACCCAATCGAACCATACTCTGAACTTCTGCAGGAAGCACTTCGTTGTAAAAGCCATCGATAAATTCATGGACGCCTACATCTGCGGCGCCAGGAACAGCGTCATCGGAGGGTATGATTAGATCCACGATTCGTCGAAGCGCGTGTCCTTCCCCCTTTGAGAGGAATACCGGGTTGAATTCCGGTTCACTCGTACAGCTTTGCAACAAGCTCATGATGGAGGGAGAAGCGACTAAAAAGCCGGCTCCCAGTCCTAAATTTTTTAATACTTGTCTACGTTCCATTAGGCTTGTTTTTTAAGTTGATTTGCAGCATGATTAGCAGCTCTGGCGGTAAATGCCATATAGGTAAGAGATGGATTCACACAGCTGGCGGAAGTCATAAACGCCCCATCGGTGACATAAACGTTGGATACCGCATGCAATTGATTGTTTCCATTACACACCGAGGTCTTTGGATCTCGCCCCATACGGGCAGTTCCCATTTCATGAATTCCCAATCCGGGTGCTCCCGGATCATCCCAAGGTTCAATATCCTTATATCCCGCTTTTTCGAACATCGCAACCGCCTGTGCGACCATGTCCTTCCGCATTTCATATTCATTTTCCTTCCATTCGGCATCGAAAGTCACCGTTGGTAAACCCCATTGATCCAATTTATCATAGTCCAGGGTCATTTTATTCTCATGGTAGGGTAGGCA
>JABDNM010000015.1 GCA_013043825.1 Flavobacteriaceae bacterium | reverse complement strand
AACCATAATAGTACCCCAAAGGAAATCCTTCTTCCATGCGTGCAGGGAAGTCCTGTCCTATTCCAAAACCTCCTCCGGGCTCAAACCCGATTCCATTGTTCACTTTTAAGACTTCGTTATCGAGGGTGGTGAAATTATAATTCACCTTAAAGGAAAGGTTGTCGTTAATATTGTCGCGGTAACCAATAGCAAACTCCAATCCTCTATTTCGAACTGTCCCGGCATTAGCCAGCGGATTTCCAGAGCCAGGAGCTGTAGCTCCGGTAATACCTGAGGTCTGCACGACCAGGAGCAGATCTTCAGTCTCCCGACTGAAATAATCGATCTCCACATTTAATTTATTGTTCAGGAAGCGGGCATCCAGCCCCACATCGAGTGTTTTCTGCTCCTCCCATTTAATATCCGGATTGGAGATAGCACCTATGGCGGTTCCGAAGATTAATTCGTCGTTTAGTACATAAACACCCTCACCAGTAAGCAACGAAACAAAACCAAAGGCAGCAATGCGGTCGTTGCCAATTACTCCATAAGATCCCCTCAATTTCAAGAATTCGAAGATAGAGCTGTCTTCCATGAATGACTCATCGGAGATCACCCATCCTGCAGAGAACGATGGAAAATAACCGAATTTGTTCTCGGGCCCAAAAGCTGTGGATCCATCTCGTCGTAAAACTGCTGAAAACAGATATTTTTCTTTGAAATTATATTGAAATCGACCAAAATAGGAGAGTAATCGAGAATCGAATATTCGATTACTCCGATTTATAAAGTTGTTGGTGATAGTTTCGGCATCATCGATGCTTACATCATCAAAATCCTGATCCGGCACGTTGACACCTGTAAAGCTGTACGCATCCCCTGTGGTTTTGAATATAGAAGTACCCAGGGTTAGATTGATATTGTGCGATTCGTCCAGCGTGTTCTCATAGTTGATGAACGCATCGAAGGTATAATCACGGAATAAATTCTCGTTGTCTACAAATACACTAACTTCTCGATCGAAGACCTTGTCTGAGACACCTTCTACTCCAAAATCGGTCACAGGAAAGTAAAACCGGCCATCCACTTCTGCATAGTTCCACTGGTAATTCACTTCGGCTGTAAAGTGTTCGAAGAATTTATAATTCAATCCAAAAACACCACTTATCTTGCCCACTTTGGTTTCATTGAAGGTACTTTCAATTTGGGCCAGAGGATTGATGACTTCAATGGGAAGGTTTTCGGCTCTAGAGAATGTTCCATCGGTGGCACGTACACCCAAAGTAGGGTCCATATTCAAGGCATTGTAAAGCACAGAGCCGATTGCATTTTCAGGCAAGGTCCTTCGTTGCGTTCCGGTGTAGATAAGGCTGGACTTGAAATTTAGATTTTTGAGAAGTTCTGTTCCAAAATTAATACGAGCTGTATACCTGGTGAAATTTGCTTTGTCTCCACCCACAATACCATCTTGGGTAAGCAGGGAGCCTCCTCCCGAGTAGGTGGATTTTTTGGTTCCTCCACGCAGCGTGGCACTAGTGCTAGCAATTAAAGCTGTAGAAAACACTTCGTCTTGCCAATTTGTTCCCTTACCCAAAGCACTCACATTGTTGAACGGAGTTATTTGCCCGTCGGCGGCAAAAGCTTCATTTACTAAAAGAGCATATTCGGTGGCATTCAATGCAGGAAGGCTTCTCGTGGTTTCTTGTAAGCCACCATACCCTTCAAAATCAATTGTTAACGGCGCCTCTTTTCTCCCGGTTTTGGTTGTGATCAAAATGACCCCATTTGCTGCTCGTACTCCGTAAATTCCTGCAGTAGCATCTTTAAGTACGTTAATGCTTTCGATATCGTTCGGGTTAATCACGCTTAAATCCTCAATCACATTGCCATCTACCAAAATGAGCGGGCGATTATCTCCATTGGTGGAAATACCACGAATTCTAATATCCAAAGCACTTCCAGGGGAACCCGACTGCGATGTTATTTGTACTCCGGCAACTTGCCCCTGAAGCGCCTGCTCAACACGAGTGGGTTTCAATTCTTCGATGGTTTCCTGGCTAACTATGGCAACAGCTCCGGTAATTTCCTTTTTCTTTTGAGTACCGTAGCCAATAACAACGATTTCATCCAGGGAGGCGATGTCTTCAGCCAAATTGATAGTGAGAGAACCCGAACTGGTGGCAATTCGCTCTTGGGTAATGAAGCCCAGGTAAGAAAAAACAAGAACATCCCCGCTGGAAATGTTTTCAATGCTGAATGAACCGTTAAAATCGGTGGTGACTCCATTTTGAGTTCCTTTCTGAATTACTGTAGCTCCAGGAAGTGGTGCTCTAGTCGATTGTTCTAAAACCACTCCGTTCACGGTAAAGGTTTGAGCAAATCCAGTTGTGAAGATAAAAAGGGCGAGAAGGAAAATGTAGAGGTGCTTCATGCGAATAATTAAGTGAAGCAATATACCTAGTACAATTGCGGAATTATTAATATCCACCTATATAAAAAACATACACCGTAAAATTTTACTTGTTTTTTTGAAGTATTATCAATGATAGGCCTTATATAGTAAGCGACAGTGGAAGTTTGAGTAGTGTCTTAACGGTACGTCTTATTGTGTTATAATATGCTGTTGTAGCACGAATGTTGTAGTATTGTTGTGGTAAATCACCTGGATGTTGAGTACATTATAAATTAATGAAGTAGTCGTTGAGGTTGGTTTGCCGCTCAAGATCGATCTTCTTTCTTAATCGATAACGTTTTATTTCTACGCTTCTTGGTGATATGTTGAGGAGTGGCGCGATCTCTTTTGAGGATAAGTTGAGACGCAAGTATACACATAATCGGAGATCATTCGGCGTGAGATCGGGATGTAAAACCTTCAATTTTTTAAAGAAATCTTTGTCGGCATGATTAAAAGCCTCCTCGAAGAACTTCCAATCTTCTTTGGTGTTGATGCTTTCATCAACCAAATTAATCACTTTCTTAACAGCCTCTGGCTCATCGTAAGAATTTTTTAATTCACTTTTGATCGAACTTAGCAGGGTGTTCTTTCGAATCATGTTGATGGTTGATATGGCCAATTCGCGATTGCGAGCTTCAATATCCTTATTCAGGCTTTCATTTCTCAATTCAATGATCTCTTTTTGGGTAGCCAATTCCTGTAATTTTAATTCATTCGTAGTTTTCTCAAGGATCCGTTCCCGTTGCTTTCTGTAATATCGCTTATATAGCCAGTTTACCACCAATAGCAGTGCTAATCCTAGTAAAACATAAGAAATTAATGCCCAAGAAGTTAAATACCATGGTTTCTGAATTTCAAAGCGAAAGCCCGCTTCATTCGATGTGAGTTTGTTATTTATTTGAGCACGGACCAGGAATTCATAGGTTCCATGTTTCAAATTTTCGAAAGATACCTGGGGCTCGTCGGTCCAGCGACTCCAGTCAGAATTTTTACCAATTAATTTATACTGGTACTTGGTGTTAAGGTATTTTTCATATACCGGAACACTGTATTTGAATTGTAAGTTGTTCTCTTTGGAGTGAAGGGATTCGGAACGCTGGTGTGCGATTTTGGTCGGTTCTTCGGTATAAGAAGTTACAAGGATCTCATCGATTCGGATATCGAATGAAAAAGATTGTTCGAAGGAAGGATCTATCAAGAGGTATCCATTGGACGCACCGTATACATATGTCCCATCTTGGAAGAACGAGATATTTTCATATCCTTCCATCTCACTCCTGGATTCTTGAGGAATTGATAATGGTCTAATTCGGTACGAACTTTCCAGTTTTTCCTTGTTGATATAATAAAGGAAATTTTTGGTAAAGGCCCATAACCCGCC
>JABDNM010000010.1 GCA_013043825.1 Flavobacteriaceae bacterium | reverse complement strand
AACCATTCCACCTCATCATTTTCCAGGTTGATGACAAACCTGGGGAACTGGGTATGCACAACGAAGATGGCATTGGGGTGATCGGTATTATCGGCCAATAAATATTCAGGAAGGTTCATGGTCGTGTATTTTGAATTGCAAGTTACAAGATTTGTATAAGAACGATCCCCAATTAATCGTCCGAATCCTCTTCCTGGAATTTCAGGATCAATCGCCTGGAAAGTATATTAAATCGAATGAATAACAAAAGCGCCGAAACCGTCAAGCCTGCCAGGAGTCCGATCCAGATTCCGGAACTTCCGTATTCGGTGTACATACTCAGGTAATAGGATATTGGAAACCCGATCAACCAATATGCAATAAAGGTGATAAGCGTTGGGATCATTACATCCTGCATACCTCGCAATGCTCCCAATACCACGACCTGCACTCCATCACTAATTTGAAATATAGCAGCGATAAGCAGCAGCTTGGCAGCGATGGTCAAAACCTGGAAATTATCTGCAAATTTTTCGGGATCCTGTTCATCCAGATAAATTTTTGGCAATTCTCCATTGAAAATAAGAAATACAATAGCAAAGACCATAGAGAATAAAATGGTGATGAGGAAAATGGAGAAGGCGATGCGTCTTAGTTCCCGGAATCGTCTCAATCCTTTTTGATTTCCAACCCGTATCATTGCTGCTACCCCAAAGCCCATGGCCACCATGAAAGTCATTGACGATAAATTAAGTGCGATCTGGTTGGCCGCCTGAGGGTTCTTTCCCAATATCCCGGACAACCAGATAGCTGCGGTAAATATGGCTACTTCGAAAAACATCTGAAGTGCTGAAGGGAAGCCCAATCCCAGTAACTTCTTCAGCATCCGTTTTGAAAGCTCGAACAATTTGATTCGAAGCACGTACTCCCGTGATTTATAATGCTGTGACATTAAAAACCAGAGGTAACCCAGCATTATTATGCGAGAAGCCAATGTTCCCACTGCTGCTCCAACTATACCCAGTTGAGGAAACCCCCATTTCCCGAAAATAAATACGTAATTCAGGACAATGTTCACCACATTCGCAATGATCGTGGCATACATAGGGTACTTGGTCATTGAAAGTCCGTCACTGCATTGTTTGAAAGCCTGGAAGACGATGAGCGGTACCAGGGAAACAGCTACCAGGGTAAGATATGGCATGGCAAGGTCGACCACTTCAGGGGGTTGATCCATGTAATACATAAGTGGCTTAGCGATAAAGACCATCAAGAATAAAGCGATCCCCAGGACAGTACAAAGAAACAAGCCATGCTTGAAGGAAGATTTGCCGGCTTTAAAATTTCCCTCGCTGTCTGCCTCGGCGACTAAGGGAGTGATGGCTGTTGAAAACCCAATTCCAAGGGACATTGCAATAAACATAAAACTATTTCCCAGGGAAACCGCGGCCAATTCGGCTGTACCCAATTGCCCCACCATAATATTGTCGACAAAAGCAACCAGAGTATGCCCAAGCATACCTAAAATTACTGGGGTGGCCAATTTGATGTTGAATTGAAATTCTTTGGTGTATGCGGCGAGCAAGCTTGATGAATTTTGGCAAAGTTAGAAAACCGAAGCAAAGCGATGGGAAAGTTCCTTAGAATTAATCAACAATATTCCATCGAAACATTTATTTGGATTTATTATTTTTACTGAAAAGTAACTTCATGCAATCCAAAGCAGCTACCCCGGATGAATATATGGCGGAACTTCCCGAAGACCGTAAGGAAGTAATGAAAAAATTCAGAAAGACCATTCTGGACAATCTACCGAAAGGTTTCGAGGAACGAATGAATTATGGTATGTTGGGATATGTTGTTCCTCATTCTAAATATCCGGATGGATATCATTGCGATCCTGAATTACCTCTTCCATTTATGAATCTGGCTTCTCAAAAGAACCACATCGCTTTGTACCATGCGGGCATATATTCCAATCCTAAATTATTAAAATGGTTTACTTCAGAATACGAAAAATGCGCCGATTCCAGGCTGGATATGGGCAAAAGTTGTATTCGGTTTAAAAACCCAAAAAAGATACCATTCGAACTTATGGGTGAACTGGTTACGAAGATGAATCCGGATGAGTGGATCGCTCAATACGAAGCGAAAGTGAAAAGCTAATTGGTAGCTGAATTATCGGGTAAAGCCTGGAAAAAGTAATTAATTTTCGTGCTAGTTAAAGGCATTTAAAGCCTCTACTTGCTATCAGTTTTTCAATTGCTTTAAGTTGGATTTAGTACCGTACTTATCGAACAAATACACCAGGCTGGCCATAGCAGCTCCACCCAGCTCAAGCTCGCGTTTATTTACAGCATCGAAAGTATCATTGGCGGCATGATGATGATCGAAGTAACGTTGTGAATCGGGTCTAAGTCCGGCCAACACGGTTTTTCCGTCCTTCAGCGGACCCACGTCTGCTCCACTACCCCCCTTTTCAAAATAATGGATGAGATAAGGTTTAAACAAGGGTTCCCAGCTTTTAATCTGAGTAAAATTAGCCTCATCTGTATCGAATGAAAATCCTCTTGGAGTAAAGCCTCCGGCGTCACTCTCAAGGGCAAAAACGTGTTCTTCCTGCTTTAACTTGGCAGATTCTGCATATTTGCGTGCCCCTCGAAGGCCATTTTCCTCGTTCATGAACAATACTACCCTGATTGTATGGCGAGGACGATAATTGATCTCTTTGAACAGTCGTAGCACCTCCATCGATTGTACACAACCTGCACCATCGTCGTGAGATCCATCTCCCAGATCCCAGGAGTCCAGGTGGCCGCCCACCAGGATGTACTTATTAGGATAAACACTGCCCGTAATCTCACCGATGACGTTATGTGACTGCACATCAGGGAAGACCCTACAATTCTGCTTAAAGTAGAATTTGAGGTCTGGTTTTAATTTTAGTGCGCTGGATAGATATTCTGCACCGTTCGTGCTGATGGCACAAGCCGGAATTCGTTGTCTAATGGGAGTATCACCGTAGGTCATGGAACCGGTATGGGGCAAATCATCAAGTCGCAGGTTCATCGAACGTACCACTACTCCAACTGCTCCATATTTGGCTGCCTCCATGGCTCCGGAATAACGCTGGTCTACACATCCACCATAGGCTTCGAACGTATGAATTAGGTCTGCGCGCATGGGGCGATTGAAAAAAACGATCTTACCTGCTATGCGTTCTCGGCCATATTCCTTGAGATCATCAATACCCTGAACTTCAATCACTTCGGCTTTCAACCCACCATCGGGTGTGGGGACAGATCCGCCCAAAGCACAAACGTCCTGGATGCTTGTAATACCGGGCGCTGTTTCAATGTAAGCATACTCCGGAATTCCCCGGGTCCATTTGGGAACCATAACGGGTTGCAACCATACCTTGTCCAGTCCCAATTTATCCAATTCTTCTTTGGTGTATTGAACCGCCTTCTCGGCTTCCAGTGAACCCGAAAGTCGACCTCCTATTTGATTGGACAGGTCATCGAGCCAGTCATAGCTTTTACCATTCAGCAATGCCATATCAAATAGATTTCTTATTACAAGAGAATCCTGTTCATTGACCTTTTGTGAGAATCCTTCAGCACTAAATAGCAGTATGCACAGGATCAAGATACTTTTTCTCATAGCAATTGTCATATTCGTCCTTCGGTGAATTTCAGGTTTATTCCTGTTCCAATAACATTTTATATTCATCGATCCTGGCTTTCACATCATCATCAAGATCAGGTTCTTTTATATCTGAGAACGTTCTTAGCTCTTCAAGTAGTATAGTAGCTACCAACAAGCGTGCCGCAGGCTTACTGTCGGCAGGAATATTGTACCAACGAGCATGATGTTTTGTAGTGGCATTGATAGCTTCTTCATAGCATTTCATATACCTATCCCATAGCTGGCGTTCTTCCAGGTCTCCGGGAGAGAATTTCCAGTGTTTTGACTTTTTTTCCAATCGCCGAAGCAGCCTATTTTTTTGCTCATCTTTTGAGAGGTTCAGGAAGAATTTAAAAATGATCGTCCCATTGTTGGAGAGGGTTTGTTCAAAATTTACGATCTGTTCCATTCGTCGGGCCCAAAATGCTTCGTCGATATCTTCCACCGAGTTCACATCGGGCAAGTATTCTCCTAGAATATATTCGGGGTGAACCCGTGTAACCAATACATTCTCATAGTGAGTGCGATTAAAGACACCAAATTTACCCCGAGCGGGAAGTGCTATGTAGTGGCGCCATAAATAATCATGCTTGCGTTCCAGTTCGGTTGGGACTTTGAAGCTGTGCACCACCACTCCGCGTGCATTGAAATCCTTGAATACCTCGCGAATTAAACTGTCTTTTCCAGCCGTGTCCATTCCTTGCAAACAGACCAGAACAGAATATTTACCGTGTGCATACAAAGTATCCTGAAGTTTCCCCAATTCCTTCCGAGTGGCCTCCAAAGCTTTTTCCAGTTCTTTTTTAGTCGCATTGAAATCTTCATACGATTTACTTTCGGCGATAGTAATTGTATCGGAAATCTTGAATTCAGAGATATTAATGGGCGTCATAGGTGGAATTTTTATGAGAATGCCAAAGATAGCAAAGATTCTTTGATCCTGAGAGACGGAATTATCAGTAATCCTAGTACGTAGAGGCTAATTGCTTCATTGTCTGAATTTTATTAACAATCCTACTCTGAGTGCATTTTAACACTAAAAGCCCAAATTAATTTGGTTTTTGAGATAATAATTCAGAAATTTCCTACAAATTAATCAAAATGTAATCTATGACATATACTTCTACTCTATTAGTAGGGCTTTGTTTACTTTGCTCTTCATTATTCGCTTCCCAGTGCCATCTTGCCTATCAGGACGCGACATATGGTTTCCAGCATGCTGAAACGGCGATGGAAGCCAACAATATTGAGCAACTTAAGCAGTATGCGAAGCGATCGAAGGTCGCGATCGAAAAGGTTTTACTATCTACTGAAAAATGCGGTTGCGTTGACGCTAATAACGCAAGCTACGATGCTTTGGAAAACTTGGAGAAGGCCTTGGATAAAAAGGTGTTCGAATCCACTCGTTTATTTGTAAACAGAGCCAAAGCGAATGCCCAGGCAATTATCATAGCCCTGGACGTATGTAGTGAAAATGACCTAAATTTTGCTTTGAAAGAAAACGAGGATAATCTATTGCTACAAGAACAGCAACTACTGGAACAAAAAAGGCGGTTGTTGGAAGAGCAGCGAAAGCTACAGGCCCAACTCGCAAAGCAAAAAGAACTACAGGAGCAGATCCAACGTGAAAAAGCCTTGATGCAGGCAGAGCAAAAAGCCCTGAAAGCAGAGGCTGAGACCACGCTAAGCGAATTGGAAGCATTGATCCTTCAGTTTAAACGTACTATGGGTTGTGAGATCACATCACCATTAACCGAGGAACCTTTTGAACGCACTGTGATGGAACTGGAGACCGAATCGATTGAGGCTACCAAGATCTATTATGCCAATAAGGCGCGCGAAATGGCAAACAACTTGTTGAATACACTACAGAGCTGCGAATGGCAGAAGCAATAAAACTTGGCGGCCTTCGGGCCGCTTTTTTATTTGGTGGCAAATAACTTAACGTCACTTTCGCTTACCTCCTTGTCTCCTAGTATGATCAATCGTTCCACAACATTTCTGAGTTCCCGGATATTTCCGGTCCAATCGTAGTCCTGAAGCAACTTGATGGCTTTCGGACTAAATTTCTTTTGGGCGGTTCCATGTTCTTCAGCGATCTTCTGTGAGAAATAATCCATAAGTAACGGAATGTCTTCACGGCGTTCGTTCAAGGCAGGAACATTAATAAGAATGACCGCCAATCGATGGTAGAGGTCTTCCCTGAATTTACCCTCAGAAATCTCTTTCTTTAGGTTTTTGTTCGTAGCGGCAATTACCCGAACATCTACTTTAATATCTTTGTCGCTCCCTACTCGCTGAACTTTATTTTCCTGAAGCGCTCGTAATACCTTGGCCTGGGCCGATAGACTCATATCACCAACTTCGTCCAAAAAAATAGTCCCGCCATTGGCCGCTTCAAACTTCCCCGCACGGTCTTTATTGGCAGAAGTAAATGCCCCCTTCACATGACCAAATAGTTCACTTTCGATCAACTCGCTGGGAATTGCCGCACAGTTCACCTCAATCATAGGACCTTTGGAACGTTCACTCTTCTGGTGTAACCAATGCGCCACCAATTCCTTTCCAGTTCCGTTGGGGCCTGTTATAAGCACTCTGGCCTCGGTAGGAGCCACCTTTTCGATCATGTCTTTGATCTGACTGATCGCCGAAGACTCTCCTATCATCTCATAATTTTTCCCAACCTTCTTCTTCAGGCGGGTATTTTCGACCACCAGTTCCTTTCGGTCCAGTGCGATCCGCACCGTATTCAATAATCGATTTAGGTCCGGAGGCTTGGAAATATAATCGAAGGCACCAAGTCGCATGGTATTGACGG
>JABDNM010000009.1 GCA_013043825.1 Flavobacteriaceae bacterium | reverse complement strand
GTCCCGTCTTGTGATAATATGGGCTTGGCCATAGAGCCTGAGCTGCAACAGTTTCCCGGGATGGTAGAACAGGGCCGAAACCTTGTTATTTTCTTTTATCTGCTCCACCTTAGGTGTGCGGGAATCGGTAAAAAAGGTGATCTCCAGGTCTTCGGTGACGCCACGGTTCACCACAGTGCGAGTTTCAGGGTACTTCCCGAAGGTCGATAAGAAGAAGTGGCGGAACGGATGGTTCTTGTCGGTGTTCGTAAGCAGCAATTCGGCTTTTATAAAGGGCAGGAGATTCATGTAGTTAAATTACAAAAAAGAGGGTTAGGAGCAATGACCAATATCAGCTCACGCCTTGTTCACTTCTCGACTGCACTTCGACGCAGTCTATCCTGAGCTTGTCGAAGGGCTCAGTGTGACACGCTCGAAGTGACAAGGACGCATCCTTGGCTGTAACATTTTTTATTTCCGCCGACTAATAATGCATTCCCCTGAAATTCAAATGCTAATAACGTACTGACAATTAGTTTTTTACGTATCTTTATTAGCCTTCATTTAAAAATAATGATCAGGAGTCTCCAAATCCTGAACAAGCTTACACCGTCTCATCAACGGTATCCCAAATTACTTGTGTAATTCATCGATCTCCCTTCCCCGATTACTTGTGTAAACAGCGTAACCAAAAACCATTATTTATATGAAAACAACCAATGTTTTTAGAGTCTTGAGTGTTTTACTCTTATCGGTGTTCCTCTCCAGCGCATTTGCCCAGGAGCGGCCCGAGAACATTTACATCGAAATGGCCTGCTTTAAAGTGAAGGACGGCGGCGACCTGCTCACCTTTATGAAGGAAAAGGGTACCGCTTTTAACAAAAAGGCACAGGCCAAAGGGGCCATACTCGACTGGATACTGTTGGAGTCGCTCTATCCCAATGGCGGAGAGGCTAAGTGCGATTATCGAACCGTGACCGTATTTACCGATATGAGTCAATTGGACATGATGACCGCCCCCGATTTTGGTCCGAAGACCGCCGGGGAAGCCTTTGGTGACCAGGCCATGGCCACCTGGGAGGAGTTTCAGAGCCTCGCGAAGTTCAAGGGCTCGCAAGTGTATGAGTTGAAAGCCTCCGCGATCGACGGCCCAACCTATTCGCCCATTTCCAGTGCCCGGTTTATGAATATTCCTGCTGAGAAAAGCAACGAATTCCTGGCCCAGGAGAAGGATGTATGGATGCCCGTAGTGAAGGAAGCCATCGCTGCCAAGATTTTGAACGACTACAGCGTATGGGAGCGCGTTTTTCCGCAGGGAGATGACTTTGATGGCAACTACATTACTGTTGCAGATTTTTCAAGCTTCGCTCAAATGGGAAAGATCGATATGGCGAAAGTGGCCGCACTTTTCAAAAAGGCCCATCCTGATAAGGACATGATGGCCGAAATGAAAAAGTCGATGAGTATGGGAGAATTTACGAAAGAGGAAACTGTACGTATTGCCGCACGATTGAATCAACCATCCAATTAATTATGGGAAGCCGCCGAAGAGATTCGGCGGTTTTTTTATTTTGGTTACTGCGAGTGCCTCAGTGACCGAGGTCTAACTGGAGGCTGAGGCTCTCGAAGCCTCATAGCGTATGCTCCTTAATCTCCTTTACCACTTCCGGGTTCAGCAACGTAGAAATATCTCCCAGGTTTTCGGCATCTCCCGATGCTATCTTCCGAAGTATGCGCCGCATGATCTTCCCCGAACGGGTTTTGGGTAATCCGGGGGTGAACTGGATCTTGTCCAATTTGGCGATGGGGCCAATGCGATCGGTGATCAACTGGTTGATCTCCTTGCGTAAATTGTTTTGATCCCTGCCGGCTCCGGTTTCCTTCAGAATTACAAATCCGTACAATGCAGTTCCCTTTACATCATGGGGGAAGCCTACGATCGCACTTTCAGCCACGGCGGGATGCTCGTTGATGGCATCCTCAATAGGCGCCGTTCCCAGGTTATGTCCCGAAACAATGATCACATCGTCCACGCGGCCCGTGATACGATAATTTCCGGTGGAATCGCGCAGCGCCCCGTCCCCGGTAAAATAATGGTTCCTGAAAGCAGAAAAATAGGTGTTTCGGTAGCGTTCGTGGTTGCCCCAGATAGTTCTCGCCATGGAAGGCCAGGGATATTTCATACACAAGCGCCCCTGGGCTTTGGTTTTTTTGATCTCATTACCCTCATCGTCCATCAAACAGGGTTGTATCCCGGGGAGGGGTAAGGTGGCATAGGTGGGAATGGTTGGCGTCACAAAAGGGATGGGAGAGATGAGAATCCCTCCGGTTTCGGTCTGCCACCAGGTATCGACAATGGGGCAATTACCTTTCCCAACATGATCGTCGTACCAATGCCAGGCCTCTTCATTGATAGGCTCTCCTACCGTTCCCAATACTTTCAGGGAAGAGAGGTCGTATTTTTTTACGTAGTCCAGATTTTCCTTGGCCAATGCCCGAATAGCTGTGGGTGCGGTGTAAAACTGATTCACCTTGTGCTTTTCCACGATCTGCCAGAATCGCCCCCAATCGGGATAGGTAGGGACTCCTTCGAACATGACAGTGGTGGCCCCATTGCACAGCGGACCATAAACGATGTAACTATGCCCGGTGATCCAGCCAATATCTGCGGTACACCAAAACACATCGTTTTCTTCATAATTAAATACATTTTTAAAGGTATAGGCCGTGTAAACCATATAGCCTGCCGTGGAATGAACCATACCCTTGGGGGAGCCTGTAGAGCCGGAAGTATAAAGAATGAACAGCGGGTCTTCTGCCTCCATGATGGCGGGTACACAGTCCTTGTAGGCTAGGTCCAGCAGTATGTGCAACCAGTAATCGCGGCCTTTTTTCATGTTTACTTCGGAATGGATTCGTTGAGCGACCAACACGGTTTCCACCCCGTCGCATTGTTGCAGCGCTTCGTCTACGATTCCTTTGAGGTCGATGGTTTTATTTCCTCGGAAGGAACCATCGCTGGTGATCACCATTTTGCAATCGCAGTCGTTGATGCGCGTAGCGAGTGCCGTGGAGGAAAAACCGGCAAAAACCACCGAATGGATCGCGCCAATCCGGGCGCAGGCCAGCACCGAAATAGCCAGTTCCGGGATCATGGGTAAATAGATGCACACCCGATCTCCCTTTTGTACGCCCATATCTTTTAGGACATTGGCATATTGGCAAACGCGCTCGTGCAGCTGCTTATAGGAAATGTGTTGTGCCTCTTCCTTGGGGTCGTTGGGTTCGAAGAGGATGGCCGTTTTGTTGGGACGCGTTTTTAGATGGCGATCCAAACAGTTTTCGGTGATGTTGAGTTGTGCGCCCTGAAACCAGGTCACCTCCGGTTTGGTAAAATCCCATTCCAGCACTTTATCCCATGGTTTGCGCCAGACAAAATGTTCTTCGGCGATCTCGGCCCAAAAGGTTTCGGGATCCTTCACCGATTTATGATAGACTTGAAAATATTCTTCCAGGGACTTGATGTGATATTGGCTCATGGTAGTTGCTTCTTCAAATTGAAATAAGAGGTACTAAAATAACGAAGATTATTGAGTTTTGTCGGCTGGCTTCTCACGATTCAGAATAAGGTATCCACATAAGAGAATTATAAATCCAAGGATGGGGATAAGGAGTGTCATGATAAAGGTTGAGACGAAGAAATTGGGTCCGTTGAAATTGAAAAAGTACACGATACCAAGCCCGTAGAGAAAGATGAGCAGCCCACCACTCACGGGATTTTTTCTGGCCAACCAGGTGAGGAAGATCAACCCCAGCCAGGGGAGTGTATTGGGAAAATTTTTCCACATGCCGAGGTCTTCGGTACCTGAGATAAAGGCGAAGACGAACACCAGTACGCCCAGACCCAGTAGTAGTAGCCATGCGATGGATTTTATGGATTTCAAATTAAACACCATAGTTGAACTCAATAACCTCAAATATCTAATTTACCCCCCGGAATTGAAATGAGAAATATCAGTTTTGAAAAGTAATCGGGAATTATGAGCTCATAACCAGATGCTCCAGGAAGTCGCCCACGTAATAGGAAACCAGGGCTGCGATCGCTCCCAGGGCGAGTGTTTCCAGCACGCCTTTCCAGAGTTTGGTTTCGGTGACATAGGTTTTAAAGATCCCAACGATGATAAATCCAATGGCTGTGAGCGAAGAGGCGATAAAAAATAAATTGCCGTCGATGGGATTGAAGTAGTCCCAGACGTATGTAAGCAAGGGGATGAGGCCAATGAGGATGAAGGAGAAGTAGGTAACGGCTCCCATCTTGAGCGGGGATTTGGTTTCTTCCATCATCTGGAGCTCTTCCTTCATCATCACATCCACCCACCGGTCCTTGTCGGAAGTGATCACCTCCACCACTTGCTCCAGCAAATCGCCTTCAAATCCTTTGGCACGATAGATATCACGGATCTCCTCTTTTTCAACTTCGGGCAGGTTGTCCACCTCCCAGTATTCCACCATCTTGTGTTTGTTGTAATTGTCCTTTTCGGAACGGGCCGAGAGAAATGCCCCTACCGACATGGCAAAACCGTCGGCCAGGAGATTGGCAAAGCCCAGGACAATGATGATGGCGCTGTCCAAACCAGCACCCACTGCCCCGGCGACCACTGCGAAGGTGGTAACACATCCATCGATGCCGCCATAGACGAATTCACCCAGGTAGGCTTCGTATTTCTGAAATAACCCTTTGGAGCCATGAAGGGCATCTTCGTCGTGAGAATGGGGTTGTGCCATAGGTTGATTGGTGCTTCTTGTTGGTTTTATTCGGAATGGACACCTAAAACTACAAATAAATGAGGGAATTATTTATAAGAGATAAAACGTTAATAATCAAATAGTTGTGAATAATATAGTTAGTTGTAAACGTTTACAAACGACTATAAACGAAAGTAAGTACTTCACAACCGAATCGTTCTGCCAGGGCGATCTATGTTTGCAGTGTTGAATCAAGGAGGTTCAATAGTATTAACTGTTTAACATTAAAATTTATTTATTATGAACGCACTTAGAAACAAAGTACAGTTGATTGGAAGATTGGGACAAGACCCAGAGATCATTAACTTCGAAGATGGCAACAAATTGGCGAAATTCTCCATGGCCACGGACGATAGTTACAAAGACAAGAAAGGACAGAAAGTGGAGCGCGCTTACTGGCACAATGTGGTGGTTCGTGGCGGACTCGTGAACGTAGTGGAGAACTATGTGATCAAGGGGCAGGAAATTGCCATCGAGGGAAAACTTACGAATCGATCTTATGAAGATAAGGAAGGAACGACCAAGTATGTGACCGAGATCCAATGCAACGAGCTGTTGCTGCTGGGAAGCAAAGCGTAGGAATTCAAAATTCCTGATAGGAAGCCTTCTGCCTAAAGCGGAGGGCTTTTTGTTTTGTAAGAAACCACCGGTCCTAGCAATAAAAACCGGTGGTTCAACTTCACAACAACTACCAAATAAGTAGCAAAAATACAGCAGTTTGGAGCTCACTTATTATGAGAAACCATTCAAAATCATTTTTCTCATACTTTTTCGTTATGTATTGATAACGAGCTTTAACCGAGTACTAAAAATAACCAGCATAGATTATTTCTCATGAAAAGATGAGAAAATTATGATATGCACTATGAGGTTTTGGAGAGATTAAAATCCTAATTTGCGTCCTATGAAATTTGTTCTGCCAATCTTTGGGTTGTTTCTGTCTTTTTTTGCACCATTTTTGGTCGCCCAGGAAGCCGATGTGCAAACCTCCCAACCCACCATTGAAGGAATTAAAGCTGCATTGGCTTCGAATTCCTTGACCGACCAAGAACGGGTGGAGAAATTACATGAAATTGGTCAGTTATTCTTCGATCAACCCGATAGCACCGTCTTCTATTTGTCCAAGGCGTTGGAACTTAGCAAGCGAATCAATGACAGTGTTCTTATATCCGACACCTACATCAATTTCAGTTTGGTAGATCTTTTCCGTGATAATTACGATAATACCCTGAAGTACAACGACAGTGCCACTCAGTATTTGAATAGCAAGAACAGGGATCACTTATTGAACCTTGGGGTGGCAGCTACCTTAAAAGGGATTGCCTACAACAATAACGAACAAATGGACCAGGCCTTCGAAAACATCCTGAGAGCCAATAGGTTCCTCAACGAAGCACCCGTAGATGAGGTTTCACAAAATTACCTGGTTCAAAACTACAGCGACCTGTCGCTCATTTATTTCAATATTGAAGAGTACACCAACGCTATCAACAGCGCCAAGCAAGCCTTAGGTAAGGCGAAGTCCATCGGAGCTACTCATCACCAGGCCGACATCTACAACACCCTGGCAACCGCCTATATGGAGCTGGAAGAATATGCGCTGGCTGAAGTCTATCTGGATAGTTCGGCCC
>JABDNM010000255.1 GCA_013043825.1 Flavobacteriaceae bacterium | reverse complement strand
TCGTTAGACCATCACCCTGCCATTGTACTTCAGACTGAAGTCCGCAGGTATCATCGTTATCGGTAACACAAACCAAGGCACCACAGTCTCCACTGTAAACAGTGATCTTACTGTCGTAGTCGGTTCCGCCATCACACATCGATAGGGTGTAGTCTGTTACCAGACCCGTTGTATCGGTAAATACATACCATACTCCGGGAGCCGAGATGTTTGTTGCACAAACAGGCGCTCCGGCATCGAAGGTAGCAGTATCGGTCTCACCTACTACGGTCTCACCACAGTTGATGGGCAAGGCTCCGGGACATTCGTCATTAACAGGTGGGTCAACACAAGTGATCTCCATGGAGAAGTCACCATCATTGGATCCAAATCCTTCCACCATGATGTAGTAAGTAGAAGTTCCGTCGGAAAGGAAAGAAAGCTCCGACTGCAGTCCGCAGGAATCATCGTTGAAAGCAATCTCGGTTCCGCCACAGGCATCGAATACCCGCAGGAAGGAATCATAATTGGTTCCGCCGTCACAAAGTGATACGGTCACCACTTGTGGACTTCCGGATCCTGTAAACGAATACCATTCATCTGGTGCTGGATTTCCAGCTGTATTTGTATTATCTGTAGTTGTTCCTACGATCACATCGTTACATGCAACCGGTGTAGCCCCACCACACTCGTCGTTGGTGAGTGGAATACCACAGAATCCAAAGGTTAAATTAGCGACACCCTCGACATCGGTTCCTGTTGGATCTTCTATTTCTACACTTATTATGGGTTCATTGGCAATATAGCCAAAGAATGTAGGGCCAATCCCAGTCATCGCAACGTTCTCTGTGGCGATCAATCCTCCGGAACCAAAGATTCTCACTTCCAGTGTAGTATTACCGGCCAATAAGGAGTATAAGTCCGCTCCGAAACTATTCACATTTCCACCAGGGAAATTGATGATGGAATAATCCAGGAAGGTATTTGTACTCACGAGATCGTCGGCATTTCCAAAGCCACCTGAAGGAATGAATAATACTCCATCCGGGGTGCCGTCCTGATCAAAATAAGTAAATTCAAATCCTGCTTCCAGCTCTCCCGGAGGGAAACAACCATCGCCTGCAGAAGAAATAACCTCACCACAATTGGTTAAGGCCCCGGGTCCATTCGAGAAGTCTTCTGTCGCGAACGTTCCTACCGTGGTCTCTGCATCGAAGCTAGGACGGTCTGCGTATGCCCCTACGGTACATCCACCGCCACCGCCCGCACAACTATAGGTTCTAAACGTATAGTCAAAGTTGGGGAATTGCTGATATCCTGCATTAGCATATACTTCTCCATCAGGGTAAGGATCGTTAATCGAACCAGCTATACATGATGTAACAGTACCTTCAATCGTAATAAAATACGTATTACCGGGAGTCACCGTTACAACTGGATCCCAGAACACATCCGCCCAAACATCACCTGTCGTTACTGTTGTTCCCGTCGCAAGCATCGTTCCTCCTGCATTGGGGAGTGCATCCCAAAGTGATAATGTCAAATCTTCACCGGTACTCGCACTTGTAAACTTAACACCTGCTCCGGCAGATTCCGTTTCGATGGGAATGTAGGATTGAGCCAAATCGGTCTGTGAGATATTTGCCATACACACGTCTTCAACATCCTGATTGATCTCCAGCATTGGAGCTGGACAAACTCCTCCACCTCCACCAGCAAGTACTTCTACTTCCCAGCCACAGGTATTCACAACTGTTGTTGCACTGAACTCGAATGTCAAGGCTCCCGTTGTAGATGTAAATACAGCAGAACCATTGGCGGTAATCATGCCCGCCAGGGTATCGGTTTCCGAATTCAAATTACTATCATAAAGCTGTGGCGAAGCAGTATCCGGACCATCATAGATGTTAAGAAAATCGAAGGTTCCAAATACTCTAAACTCAAGAAACTCGACTTCCAGGTCTGTACCGGTCAGTGTCGTAGTTGTTACACAGCCGCAATTCGGGTAGTCTCCTGGATCACCAGAAGAGGTAGTGGTGCAGTCTCCACCCACGCCACCGGTCGCTCCGTCTGTTGGGTCGTAGAAAAAATCCCCGGGCACTACGGCAAAACTTTCAGTCATTCCAGCATTGGGTATAATATTCGCTAGAGAACGTGTTCGTGGACCTTCAGAGACAAATGCATCCATTGAAGTGTTTAACAACCCTTCCTGAGCACCGGCATCCAGTTCTCGTTGAGTCTCGATTGGGTCTTGAACCACATATTGAATAGTTTTTTGAACAACTATTTGATTCATCGTGATACCTTCTGTTGATATTGTAGCTGGAATCGCATCTCTATCAATACGACTAGCATCGTCGACCAACTTTTGTTGAATCATTCGTGAGTTGCTATCCACTTGGTAATCGCTGAGCTCCGTTTGACCGTAGCCAAGAGAGCAAGCTAAAAGTGCAAACAGTAATGTAATTTTTTTCATAATTCACTTCTTTGGATTAGTTAATACCTACTAAATTTATCTAAAAAAGCCTACGAATCACAAAATTTTAAGAGATTAAAAATCATAAAACGACGAAGCTCGTTTTTTATCGATAAAAAACACGAAAACCCGCATCGTGGCGGGCTTAACATGCTAAAGTTTAAACTTTTATTACTTCATGAAGGCGTCCATCACTTCATTACTCACCCCCATGTTGGAGAATCCTCCGTCGTTATATAAGTTTTGAAGAGTGACTCGTTTGGTAAGATCACTGAACAAGGAAATGGTATAATTTGCACAATCCAACGCCGTAGCATTGCCCAGTGGCGACATCTTTTCAGCGTAGGCAATAAAACCATCAAATCCCTTGACTCCTTGTCCGGCAGTAGTGGGTGTTGGTGATTGCGAAATGGTATTTACGCGAACTTTTTTGTCCTTTCCGAAGAAATAACCGAAACTCCGGGCAATGGACTCCAGGTAGGCTTTATTATCTGCCATATCATTGTAATCTGGAAACACCCGTTGAGCAGCCATATAAGTGAGGGCCACAATACTCCCCCACTCCTTCATGGCATCCTTCTGGTACAGCGTTTGCATGGTTTTATGAAAAGAAAGCGCAGAGACATCCCATCCCTTTTGTGTCCAGTCGTAATTCTGATCGGTGTAGGCCTTCCCTTTTCGCACGTTCACCGACATCCCAATGGAATGCAGCACAAAGTCAAGCTTGCCACCCAGAATCTCCAATGACTTATCGACCAGGTTTTCCAGCTCCTCCAAGCTGGTAGCATCTGCTGGAACGATTTGTGAATTCGTCTTTTCAGCTAAGGTGTTTATCTGTCCCATTCTCATGGCGATGGGAGCGTTGGTAAGAACAAAGCTTCCTCCCTCCTCATGCACTCGTTCGGCGGTCTTCCAGGCGATGGAATTTTCATCCAACGCACCGAATATGATTCCCTTTTTTCCTTTCAACAAATTGTAAGACATCCTGAATAGTGGTTTAGTTAGTAGCTGATTTTGCAGGGGTAAATATACATTAATTCAATAATTGTTTTGCATGTGCAATGGCCGAATCACTCACCGAGGATCCCCCGATCATCTGGGCAATCTCGATCACCCGTTCTTCTTCGTTTAAATCCTTGATCATGGTCTGGGTTACTTCCTCCCGATCAACCTTAAATACACGTTTATGATTATCTCCCTTAGCGGCAATTTGAGGCAAATGGGTAATGCTTAACAATTGCATATGCTCACTCATTGCACTCATGATCTCTGCCATCTTATGGCCAATCTCACCCGATATGCCGGAATCGATCTCATCAAAAATAAGCGTAGGAAGCTGTTTGTATTCGGCGAGAACGGCCTTTACTGCCAACATGATACGGCTCATTTCCCCTCCGGAGGCTACTTTCCCCAGCGGAGCCAGCTGGGCACCTTTATTTGCTGTGAATAAAAGCTCTAGGACTGCATTACCATGTTTCCGAAATTCTCCGGTATCATCCAGTTCAAACCGAAACTGTGCATTGGGTAATCCCAATTCTTGGAGGATATTTTCCAGTTTTTGTTTCAAAGTTGGAATAGCCTTTCTTCGTTTCTCATTCAATCGAATAGCCAATTCTGAAGTACGCTCTTTTGCAACTTCAGCCTCGTGGACCAACGCATCGATATGTGTTTCTATGTTCGAAGACCGCTCGATCTTTTCCCCCAACTCTTCCTCAATGGTCATCAATTCTTTAACAGAAGCCACCGCATGTTTTTGTTGCAACGCCTGTAAACGCTGAAGTTTCTCATTGACCTCTGCCAAAAGACGCGGATCTGGTTCCAGTTGTTCGGTGGCATTCACAATTTCTTCGTTCAGGTCTGCCAATTCAATGATCACACTGTTTAATCGCTCCCAGAAGCTGCCATATTGTTTGGAAAAATCCCGGATCGAATTCAGCAAGGTACGGGCATTGGTCGCAGTAGCGAGTGTCCCTGAGGTTTCTTCTTGCAGCAATTGCGCTACTTGTGACAAGGCCTCCTGTATTTCCTCCACGTTATTTAATTTCTCATAGGCTTCTTCCAGCAAAGGTTGATCCAGTGTGCTCAAATTAGCTTCATTCAATTCGGAATAAAGAAAATTATGATAATCCAGTTCCTTGGCCGCTTGTTCTTTCTCCATGCGCAGCCGATCCAGTTCATCCACTTTTCTTTTATAATCGTTCCGTTGCGCTGAATACTCCACCCGAAGTTCCTGATTCCCCGCCAGGGCATCGATCACATCGATCTGGAACGATTCGGTAGTGAGCGTATGTTTATCGTTCTGGGCGTGAACATCGATCAACCGCTCACCTAATAGCTGCATTTGCTGAAGTGTCACCGGGGTATCATTCACAAAGGCCCGTGATTTTCCACTGGGCAGAATTTCTCTTCGTAAGATTGTATGTGGTTCAAAATCCAGATCGTTTTCAGAGAACAACAATTCCAACTGGTACTTACGTACATCAAACTCGGCCTCGATCACACATTTCTTTTCGGTATTCCGAACTACTTTCGAATCGGCACGTTTTCCTAGAACCAGGCCTAAGGCACCCAGTAATATCGATTTTCCAGCGCCTGTTTCACCCGTTATGATGGTAAGTCCACGCTTAAATTCCACACGAATATCTTCGATTAGGGCGTAATTTTTTATGGCGAGGGTCGTGATCACAAATGTGGAGAATTACTTCGGAATTAAACACAAAAAAACTCCCTCTAAAGTAAGGGAGTTTTCGATTTTCTGCAACTAAGCTGACTATAATTTAATATTGCTCCAATTCGACCGGCGAGTGGGGGCCAAACGATTCAAGTTTTCAACGAGGGTATTAATTTCAACACGGGCCCCTCCACTGAAAATGCGTTCAATCTCATCTGCTTTTGCATCGAAGAAGGTTCGTAGCAAGAAAGAGTTAGGTCGTCTGTCATTAATACTTTTCAAACTTCCAATTGCCTGGATTATGTTGTTCTTAGCAGTATTCTGGCTAAGTTCCATTTTATCCAAACCATGGCGATGATAGGTATACATGGCATCGTGGAACTCCTTATACACTGTACTCAATACGGCATCGTTCCAGCGGTATCTGGATTGGGTGCCATCTGTCGCTTTCCAGCCAGCATAATTACTCGAAGCGGCTGTATTCACTATCTGTTTGGCTGTTGCGTAATACGTGGCTCCGCCACTCAATTCAAAGCTATCTGCATCCAATGCCAGAATGGTGTAAACATGATACGCCAGTACCGAAACCAAATTGGAATCGAAGGTATTTATATTGAATACCAGGGGTTGAAACTCACTGTACTCGAAACTGAATTGACGGTCGTTGTAATTATAGATGGGCGTGTCGTAAATTGAACTATAAACAGGTCGTGAGGCCTGCACCTGTAATGTTCCTGAAAAGGAAGTCGATTCGAAACTCTGGATGATCAAAGTGAAGTTACAATCGATCCTCTCCTGGTTCTTAAATTCCTTGTTCGTCCAATTGGTATTGTTGAGAAATTCGGTAAGTTGTTCCTCAAGGGTTCGGAACACCTGAAAATTGGGTTGTCCGGTTTGTTCGGCATCAATAGTGATCGTCGCATTTAATTCCTGGGCATTCCCGTGAAGGGAAATGCAAATGCTTATGACGATGAGTAAAAATTTATACATGGAGTTCATTTATGATATATTGTAGCAGGTCGTCTGCGACAGCTGCCTTACTCTTAACTTCAAAGGGGATCACTTTATTGTTGGAGGTTATAAATGTCACTTTATTCGTGTCTCCGCCAAATCCGGCCCCCGGGTCATTGAGCGAATTTAATACAATTAAGTCTAAATTCTTTTTCTGAAGTTTGCTTTTTGCGTTTTCCAATTCGTTTTCGGTTTCCAGTGCAAATCCTACCAAAATCTGATCTTTTTTCATTGCCCCCAACGAGGCAAGTATATCCTGAGTTTTTTCGAGCTGAATCGTGAGCGTCCCCTCGTGTTTTTTGATCTTTTGGTCGGCTATAATTGCCGGCCGATAATCGGCTACAGCTGCGCTCAAGATAGCAATGTCACACTGCTTAAATTCTTTATGAACAGCCTCATACATCTCTGCCGCCGAACGTACATGAACGAGCTGTATATTGGGATCTTCGGCGTGTAAACTGGTTGGCCCCGAGACCAGGATCACAGAAGCACCCATTCCGGCAGCGGCTTCTGCTATTGCGTAGCCCATTTTACCACTGGAATGATTACCCAGGAAACGCACGGGATCGATCGCTTCGTAGGTAGGGCCCGCGGTGATCAATACTTTTTTATTTCTCAATGGAAGCTTGGAGGCCAGGTCTTTTTCCACGAAATCGACAATAGCCTCTGGTTCGGCCATTCGCCCCTCTCCCACTAAGCCACTCGCCAATTCTCCATGGGCGGCCGGGATCAAAATATTTCCATACGATTGTAGCTTTTCGAAGGTTTCCACCGTGGACGGATGCTTGTACATGTCCAGATCCATGGCAGGAGCAAAATACACCGGGCTTTTGGCAGAAAGATAGGTGGCTATCAATAAATTATCACTGGTTCCCTGAGCCATCTTGCTCAAACTGTTCGCGGTGGCCGGAGCAATGATGAAAAGGTCGGCCCAAAGGCCTAGTTCCACATGGTTATTCCATTGGGCATTCTCATCTTCCTCGCTGGTGAATGTAGATAACACCTCGTTCTTTGAGAGGGTAGATAAGGTCAAAGGGGTAACAAAGTCTTTTGCTGAAGGGGTCATGACAACGCGAACTTCAGCACCCTTTTTAACTAGGATTCTTACTAAGAAAGCGGTTTTGT
This sequence comes from Flavobacteriaceae bacterium, assembly GCA_013043825.1. Classification (GTDB taxonomy): domain Bacteria; phylum Bacteroidota; class Bacteroidia; order Flavobacteriales; family Flavobacteriaceae; genus Aureisphaera. Next base: position 1,339 of record JABDNM010000255.1, on the reverse strand, counting down.
AGGCAGCTATCCCGGCGGTGACGCCAAGCAATACTTTCTTACCGCTCAATACAGACATGACGATTAATTTTCGATTTCCTCGTCTTGAGTATTTCGGTAGTAGATCTTATTTTCCAACCATTCCTGAATTGCCAGCGCATGTGGTTTGGGAAGTTTTTCATAAAACTTGGATACTTCGATCTGCTCTTTGTTCTCGAAGATCTCTTCCAAACTATCATTGTACGTGGCAAATTCGTCCAATTTCTCCAAAAGTTCCTTTTTGATGTCGCTGTTTATCTGGGTAGCGCGCTTGGAAATAATGGAAATGGCCTCGTAGATGTTCTCGGTAGGCGCATCGATACGATTTTTATCAATAGTTGTAGTATTGATAGGTGCTTCCGAATTCTTTAAGTCTCTCATAATCCTGAATTAGTTGCTGTTTCTTGTTCCGACAGTCGACGGTTGATCTCCTGCATAATCTCGTCTGCATCTTCTCTCAATTCGCTGTCTTTATAATATTTTAAAAAGCTTTCATAATGTTTCTTAGCGGTTTTCAATCGTTCCTCTACTTTGGAAGGAACGCTGTTGATCGCCAATTGATAAGCCGCATCCATCCTTCCATAGAAGGCATCCTTCCGGAAAATCGATCCCGGATGGTCCTGAATGAAGTTATCGAATGCTCCAATAGCCGCTTTGTAATCTGAAATATTCAAATACTGTTGTGCTACTTCAAAATCTTTCTTCTCCAACTTCTCCCGCAATTCTTTTACCAGCGCATTGGCTTCCAACCTGTTTTCCGAATTCGGATATTTGTTGATGTAATTCTGTAATTTGTCAAGCGCCTTCGAAGTTTCCGTTTGGTCCAGGGAAAATCGGGGTGAAAGCTGGTAATAGCTCTTTGCCGATTTATAAGCCGCTACTTCTGCACTATCACTCTTCGGATAGGTGGTTTCAAATCGCTCAAACTGATACCCTGCTAAATAAAAGTCTTCCAGCAGATAAAATGTATTCGCATATCGGAACATCAATTTTTCCGCCTGAGGCTTTCCGCGATACGCTGGCACGATCTGCTCCATGAGCTTCAGGGCCTTTTTATACTTGCCCATCTCATACAACGAATCTACTGCCGCATATTTCTTGGCAGTGTCATCAGATTGTAACAGTCTTTGATACTTTCCGCAGGAAGTAAACAAAATTGCGACAAAAGCAATTAAAAGACTCGTTCTCATAGATTTAAAAAACATCGTGCAAAAGTAATGAATTATAACAGATTACAAAAACTTATTATCCCGCTAAAATAGGATAAGCAGACTGACTTTGATGGCCCATTCTGAAATATTTAACGCGGCGGTAGAGGGTG
>JABDNM010000254.1 GCA_013043825.1 Flavobacteriaceae bacterium | reverse complement strand
AAATAGGCTTGATCGTCCTCCATCACCTCATCTCCCTGGATCACGATCTGCCTGGTGATAAATTCGTTGAATTTCTCTTCAACAACATCGGTTGGAACGAATGCTACATCGTTAGGACCTTCATTGTTGTTCACACCCATGGCGTATAAGATGTTCTGTTGTTTTTCAAAGCGTTCATTGGCTTTGATCTGAGGCTTCAATCCACTGGCAAATGCTGCCAGCACAGAACCCACCACGATCACCATGATAATGGCGAAAACGACGGTATAACTATTTTTTTCAGTATTCAGTGCCATCTGCTAAGCTGTTTTGACTTTTAGACGTTTTGCTCTTCTTTTAATATTTCCTTGGAGTACATAATGGTCGATGGTTGGTGCGAACACATTCATCAACAATATGGCCAAGAAAACTCCTTCGGGGTAGGCCGGGTTGAAAACCCGTATCATGATGGATATAAATCCAATGAGGAATCCATAAATCCATTTTCCTTTATTGGTTTGCGATGCCGTGACTGGATCGGTGGCCATATAAACCGCTCCAAACAGGATACTTCCAATGATCAAATGTTGCCAAAATGGAACATTCATGAGACCGAAAAATTTAGACGATTCTTCTATCCAACCCAGGGATACTACCCCGTTGAAAATAAGTCCCATCGTCACTGCTCCTACCAATGTACTAAAAATGATCCTCCAACTTCCAATTTTCGAAAAGATCAAAATAGCGGCTCCAAGAATGATCAACAACTTGGAAGTCTCTCCCACAGACCCGGGAATAAAACCATAGAACATATCCTGCAGTGAATACAAGGCATCTGCCCTATCACCGTAGGTTGTTACGACGCTGGCTGCACCGTTAGCACCTTCCAGGGTAAGTTCTTGTCCGGCTTTGGCATAGTAGCCCAAAACGGTCTCTCCGGAGATCGCGTCGATATTCTCACCAGCTGCGATCGCCTTATCCCTGGCGACTGCGCCGTGTATCCACACTTTATCACCGGTCATCCAGGTTGGATAGGCAAAGAATAAAAATGCCCTGATGGTGAGTGCCGGGTTCAAAATATTCATTCCTGTTCCTCCAAACACTTCTTTACCAATCACTACTCCAAAGATCACGGCCACCGCTAACATCCAAAGTGGAATGTCTACAGGAACAATGAGCGGTACCAACATTCCGGTAACCAGGTATCCCTCTTCAACTTCGTGTCCTTTGATCACTGCGAATAGGAATTCCACTGCAAGACCAACACCATAGGAGACTACGACAAGGGGTAAGACGGTCCAACTTCCCATCACGAAATTTTCCCAGGTTAAGAAGTTTTCCCATGGAGCGGCGCGTAAGGACTCATCTAAGGCGGCGTAATGTTGGTAACCGGCATTAAAAATTCCGAAGATCAAACAAGGCACCAGCGCCATGATGACGGTATTCATAGTACGTTTCAGATCATCTGCTGCCTTAATGTGAGTTCCGCCATGGGTAGTTTCATTTGGCAGGTATAAAAAAGTATGCAAGGCATTGAAGGCTGGAGCCATCTTCTTTCCCTTGTACTTCTCCTTTAGCGTATGTAATTTTTGTTTCAATCCCATAGCATTATCCTATTTCTTTATACATTAAGTCCAATCCTTCTCGAATTATTTTTTGATGGGGTTGTTTGGAAACACAGACGAATTCTGTCAATGAAAAGTCCTCCGGAGCAACTTCGTACATCCCTAATGCTTCCATGGCATCCAGGTCCTGGACCATACATGCTTTTAGAATCTGCATGGGGTAAATATCGAGTGGAAAAACTTCCTCGTAATTGCCTGTAACCACAAAGGCTCGATGCTCACCGTTGGTATTCGTATCCAAATCGTATCTTTTCTTCGGAAACATCCATGAGAAAGTAAGTGCTCTTGACGGGGAGATCTTGTTGAAAATGGGTTTGTTCCAACCGAAGAATTCATAATCATCTCCTTCAGGAATAATGCTCACGGTATTATCGTAGTATCCTAAATGTCCTTTTGGTGAGATCTTCGTTCCTGTAAGAACGTTTCCACTTATCAACCTGGAATGATCTTCAGACAATCCTGAATCGTAAACAAAGGTGGATACTTCGGCACCGATCATGGTTCTATAATATTTTGGTGTTTTCACCGAGGAACCGGCCAACGCGATAACACGTTCGGCATTGAACTTTCCATTCAAAAGTAAATCTCCAATGATTACCAGGTCTTGTGCTGCAACAGTCCAAACCACTTCACCTTTATTGACTGGATCTATTTTAGCGATCTGGGTTCCAACATTACCCGCAGGATGCGGCCCCTTCACGGTATGGATCTCGATATTTTTTAAATTACTGAAAGGCGACGTTCCGCTTGCGCCAATCCCAACATGTACTTTCCCTTCGGTAAGTTTACCCAGTGCAGTAACCGCAGCCTGAAGTTGCTCTTCCTTTCCTTTCAGCGTAAAATCAAGATCGGCTACCAGGGGTGCGGTAGTATAGGCAGATACAAAAATGGCTTTCGGGCTCAGTTCGGGATCTGCTATCACCGCGTAAGGTCGTTGCTTAATGAATGGCCAGCACCCGCTGCCCAATAGCTGTGATTTAATAGTTGCTGCATCTGCTGCCTCAGGGTTTAAGACCCCAAAATCTTTGTATTCATCTTGCAGGTCGGCTTCAATGGTGATCTTGGTGATCACTCGCTTGGCTCCACGCTCGATCTCGGTGAGTGTTCCACTTACCGGAGAAACAAACTTGATTTCTTCTTTGGTTTTGGAGTGGAAAACCACATCACCTGCTTTCAATTTGGCTCCTTCTTTTAGAACCATTTTTGGCGTAATAAGATGGAAGTCCTGAGGTCTGATGGCGAAGGTGCGTGATCGAGGTGCGTTGGAAAGAGTTTTATCTGCTTCGCCTTTTAATCGAATATTAAGACCTTTTCTAATCTTAATGTCTTTGGACATAGAATACTTGTGTTAAAATTCTCTTAGCTTCCCGTCTGAAATTTAAGTCAGTTTTTGGGACTGCAAATTTAATAATTAAAAAGTGCTTCCCACAATATTTGGAAATAATTTTCCCTAAACGGGAACGGTATCGTTTTCGTAAAAATTTTAGGCACAAAAATTGTTTATCTTTAACCGCTAAATTCACGAAACATGCCGTACAAAGCGCTGTTGATGATCTTGTTCCTTGGTTGTATTTTTTCTTCGGAAGCGCAAATCATCGAAAAAATTGAGCCAGATCATATTCGAACCGTTCAGTTCAGAGGAGGTACTAGTCAAAGTCAGCTGCCAATCATTCGCCTGGGGGAAACACTGCAACTCACCTTTGACGATATAATTGGCAATGAAGAAGATTACTACTACCGTATCACGCACCATAATTTCGATTGGACCGAAAGTGATCTTTCGAAAGGAGAGTACCTGGATGGCTTCGATGATGTTCGTATTGAAACCTATGTGAACTCCCTGAATTCATTACAGATCTATTCACATTATATCCTTACCATCCCAAATCGTGAAACCCGGCGCATTGAGAAAAGTGGAAACTACTTGATAAGTATTTACAACTATGACGGTGAGTTAGTTTTTACTCGGAAGTTTATGGTGATGGAAAATGACCTCTCTGTGGCAGTGGGCATTAAAAGGTCGAGAGATCTAAGATTTATCGATAGCAAGCAAAGTGTTCAATTCACGATCAATTCTCCTAATACGGTGTTGATAAATCCAAAGCAAAATATCAAGACGCTGGTCCTTCAGAATAGCAATCTGAAGACCGCTATTACCCATTTGAAACCCCAATACACCATGGGTAGTGAGCTTATCTATCGCTACGATCAGGAATCTGCTTTCTGGGCAGGCAACGAATTCCTGTTTTTCGACAGTAAAGAATTACTTGGGGCGAATGCCAACATAAGGCGTGTCCAGCTTACCGATATCTACGAGCACTATCTCTATACCAGATTAGCGCGTGCCGATGTACCTTATACCTATTATCCCGATATCAATGGAAATTTTGTAGTTCGATCGTTCCGGGCCGAAAATCAGGATATAGAGGCCGAATATGTTCGAATGCATTTTGCGCTTCAGTATTATGAGGACATTGGTGATAAAGAAATTCATATATACGGAAATTTCAACAACTGGAACATCGATGGAAGCACTTATATGAAGTACGACGAGGCTACAGACACCTATCGCTGTACCCGTTTGTTTAAACAAGGATTTTACAACTACCGTTTCGTTTTGGTCGACCGGGATGGAAGTGTGGACGAAGGCGCTATTGGCGGAAATTTCTGGCAAACCGAAAACGACTATTCTGTATTGGTCTACTACCGTGCTCCGGGATCTCGTTTCGACCGCATCGTAGGTTACGGAAAGGCAAATTCGACTTCCATCACGAATAATTAAGAGTATTTTGATAGTTTCTAACTGAAGACTATTCATTCTTCAGTCATTAGTGTTAGGGTATGTATTGAATCTAAGCCCGGCATGATCAACTTCGAAATTCAATTCCCAAGAACTCCCTTTGAAAACCATTGTCCTACTCCTAAAGTTTGCCTAACTTTACTCTATGACTAACCAACTACCGGAAAAGCATAAGGGTAGAAAAGCTGCGATCTATCGTGGCGCTGAATGTAAGAACTGTGGACATCCTTTGGACCTCAGCGATGTATATTGTTCCTATTGTGGTCAGCTCAATACTACCAAAAGCCTTTCGCTGAAGGACTTTTTCGGTGAATTCATGAGCAGTATCATTACTTACGATTCGCGTTTCAGATACACGTTGAAAGACCTGCTGTTCAGGCCTGGGGTCATCACCCGTAAATATGTGGATGGAAAGCGTCTTCGTTACGCCAATCCCTTTCGGTTCTTTTTAAGTGTTTCAATCATCTATTTCCTGATCCAGGGATTGATCACAACAGTTACGGGGACCAATAATATGTTCAACAGCGATAAGACACAAAAAGGCCCAAACTTCGAGTTGGGACCTACTGGTAACAATGTTAAATTATGGACCACCAACAACGACAGTATATCGCTGGATTCGTTGCTAAAACAGAAAAACCCTAAACTGGATTCTATCTTGAAGTCGGAAGGAATCACTCCCCAGTCCATCTTTGGTCAGGATGAAATTCCCACCCAAAACGAAATCGATTCTATAGTGCAACACTACAGCCGTTTTGGAAGAAACAAGGATACGATTCAAACGTATGAATACATTTCGGAAGAACACCTCGACACCTTAAGTTGGGGAAATAAGTTGGTACAGCGTTTCGTGCTGTACTACGACTTCTACAATACTACCGGGATCAAGGACCCTTCCATTGCGTTAGACAGTTTGAAACATAAGAAAAATGGCTACAATCGCTGGGCATATCAGAAAAATAAAGCGTTTGAAACCATCAAGGAGAATCCAACCGAATTCTTCAATTATTTGGTGGAGAAAACGCCCTTCTTCGTTTTCTTTTTTACACCTTTTTACGCCCTGTTCTTCTGGTTGTTGTATTCGAAGAAAAAGTATACCTACATGGAACATATGATCTTCATTTTCCATATTTTCAGCTTTGTGTTTTTAGGTATGCTCATCGCTGTAATTCCCGACACCCTCATAGGGAGTGATATTTTTGGTGGAATACTATTTGGTTTGATCGGTCCCTTCTACTTCTACAAGGCACTTCGAAATTTTTATAAGCAAAATCGACTCATCACAATCATAAAATTTATACTTTTGAATTGGGTTTTCTGGGTGAGTGCAACGATAAGCGCAATCATCTTTTTTGCAATCACCGCAGCCATGTATTGAGATGGTACAACAAATTACACAAGGCATTAAGGTAGCCGTACAAACACGATTTGAAGGGTCATTCTACACCGACCACAAAAAGCAATATGCCTTTTCTTATATCGTTGAGATCGAGAACCAGGGAGATGTGGAAGTACAACTCACGTCGCGATATTGGCTTATAAAAGATGCCTTAAATTATACGGAGATCGTTGAAGGACCGGGTGTAATTGGCCTCCAACCGGTGATCGAACCTGGGCAGAAGCATACCTACAACAGTGGGTGCGTGCTCATGGCGCCCTTCGGCTCCATGCAGGGACATTACGTTATGGTTTCCAAAGATAGGGAGTTCAAAGTATCCATTCCCCTCTTCAGGCTGAACGCACCTTTCGCGATGAACTGAACCGGGCATAAGTGTCTATACAATCCAATCGTATCTTCTTTCCTACCTGCAAAACGTGACAGTATGAGCAATGAGAATCATAGGTAAATTCGTATTCAACCTTGGGATCGAATTCATCCGAACGATAGATCCCGTCGAAATCGATCGAGTGTTGATCGTTGTAACGACGAACACGAACGTGATTCCTGGGTAAGGATTTCTCGATCAATAATTCGAACCAGGCGCTGCTTCCTATGCCCGCAAGTTTTTGGGCCGATACCGGTAGATCGATCTGGTCGTCATCCAATGGTTTTTTGGTGGAGACCCTTTTAATTTCATCGTCGCGCCGGGTATCGAAATAATTCTTTAAATTTTCCCTGAAAGCCGAACCCTTGAAAATCTTCACATCACCATCAAACACTTCAAACACGTCGCCCAGAGCCGCTTTTTCTACATTCCCTACCGTACTGGGTGTAAACCGCTTATTAAATTTAAGAGCTTTGATGATCTTTTTTTCTGAAGTGGCCGTTAAAAGAGTATCGGTCACAAAACGTGAGCAATTGCTACCGGTCTTATCAAATGCGCCGTAAGGAATACTTCCTCGCTCTTGTAATTTCAGGATGAATGATCGCGCCGTCTCATGGTCTATGGCCTCACAAACAGAAGCAAGTAGTCGTCCTTCTCCGTGCGTTTTTTCAGGATGTGCTTCCAACCATGTTAGAAATTCGTGCGTATTCTTTAATGCACCGCGTTCCGAAAACTCCCCTTTTAGCGGCATAGCCAATTCGGCATCGGTGTGAACGCTACGTACGCGGCCGTAACCATTCGGTGTAATGTATCTACCAAAATCGTAATAATTTGCCTCTCCTGTTTCATTTTCTATCAGGACCAACGCTGCGTGTCCAGCCTTGATATATTCTCGGGTCCCCAATCCAACCCACGGCAAGAACTTGCAGATCCACTCGTCACTCATGGTCACAAATGTATCGGGATAGGCAAGGACAATTATTTTACCTGTATAGTTCATAAAGTCTCAATCGCTACTCCGTCGAGCTGGAGATCTTCGTAACGAAGCGAGGTATGGGTTTCATTTTTGGTAATCTGACTAATACTTTTCGTTCTAACAAATCCTCGATCCATGATGAGATCGATCTCTCCATTACCTTCGCCGGCAGTTCTATGAAAGTGTAAGATATTTTCTTCGGAAGGAGACATGCTTTCGAATAAAAAGTTTGAAAACCAGTGTTCACGCTTGCGCTTCGCTTCCGTAGTATATAACAACGAAGATGACCAAATTTGAGGTGCTAACGGTTTTTCATTAAAATGTTTATCGGTACCGTCCCATACCAGTTCGTAGATATTCAACTGTTTATTCCAGTCCACAAGAATAATGGTGAACGGTTCAATACCGGCGAAATCATAGCTGGCAATTGCGCTTTGGGCATGATCGCTCACCAATAGATCGGTCACTATAACTCCTCGGCTCATTCGGTATTGTTCTTCGCGCTCGTGTGGTTCAAAACCACCATTCAGCAAACAAATAAGTCGGTTGTGTTCACTCAATCCTATCCAGGTCCCGCCAGCCAAAGCGTCTTTGGGGTATAACAAACGAATCCCGTCATGATCGTATATTTTCGGGGGCACCGTTTCCCGGGAGGGTGATTCATCCCGGTTGGAAGTGAGCACAAAATCGGTTGTGGACCGAGGCATAAAAGTTACCGTACACATGCTGAATGCTATCTGAAATTAAAATTAAATACTAGGTCTAAAATATTGAAAATTTCTCGACCAAAGCAGCTTATCCATGCTTAAGGCTTTATTCTGTGAAATTTGGACATTGAAGAACCGGATTCGACAACCGGTGCTTCATATTTTTGTACCTTTGCCGCGCACAATTAAAACTAAATTAAATTCCATGGGAAAAGGATTTTTCGAAGTTCCAATAGCGATCAATGAACCTGTATTGGGTTATGCACCGGGCTCTCCCGAACGAGAAGCCGTGGCCCAGACTTATAAGGAAATGTACCATAACTCTGTTGAAGTATCCTTATATATCAATGGGCAAGACGTTAGTACCGGCGATTCGGCTACCATGTCATGTCCACATGACCATCAACATGTGTTGGGTAGCTATCATAAAGCTGAAAAGAAACATATTGAGCAGGCCATTTCCGGAGCATTGGAAGCCCGGAAACAATGGTCTCAAATGCCTTGGGAACAACGAGCGGGTATCTTCCTTCGCGCCGCCGAACTGATCGCCGGACCTTACCGTGCAAAGATCAATGCGGCAACTATGTTGGGGCAATCCAAGACCATTCACCAGGCAGAGATCGATGCGGCTTGCGAACTGATCGATTTCTTAAGATTCAATGTACAGTTCATGACCGAGATTTATTCGGAACAGCCTGAGTCTTCTTCAGAGGCCTGGAATCGACTCGAATACCGACCTTTGGAAGGATTTATCTACGCCATAACTCCGTTCAACTTTACCGCTATCGCAGGGAATCTTCCGTCTTCGGCAGCCCTTATGGGTAATGTAGTTATCTGGAAGCCTAGTGATAGTCAGGTGTATTCAGCAAAAGTCATCCTGGATGTGTTCAAGGAGGCCGGAGTTCCGCCGGGAGTGATCAATATGGTCATGGGAGATCCCGTGATGATCACAGATACGGTTCTATCAAGTCCCGATTTTAGTGGAATTCATTTTACCGGATCCACCCACGTATTCAAGGATATCTGGAAAAAGATCGGGTTAAATCTTGATCGTTATAAAACGTATCCTCGTATTGTTGGAGAAACCGGCGGGAAGGATTTTATTGTGGCCCATAAAACATCCAATCCCAAGCAAGTCGCTACCGCCATCGCCCGGGGAGCATTTGAATTCCAGGGTCAAAAGTGCAGTGCGGCCAGTCGTTGTTACATCTCCAGATCGATCTGGCCCGACGTCGAAAAGCATTTGAAAGCAGACCTGGCCTCTTTTAAAATGGGGTCGCCAGAGGACATGAGCAACTTTATTACAGCCGTGATACATGAAGGTTCCTTTGATAAGTTGGCCGGCTACATCGATCGTGCGAAGAAAGATGAAAATGCTGAGATCATCGCCGGGGGAAATTACGATAAGACTAAAGGTTACTTCATTGAACCAACGGTGATCAAGACTTCAGATCCAAAATACACAACCATGTGCACCGAATTGTTCGGTCCGGTAGTTACTATTTATGTGTTCGAAGATGATACCTGGGAGAAGACCCTGCACCTTGTAGACGATACCAGTGAATATGCCTTGACCGGAGCAGTATTTAGTGAAGACCGATACGCCCTAGAGCTTGGGGTAAAGATCCTTGAAAATGCCGCGGGTAATTTCTATATCAACGATAAGCCTACGGGTGCCGTTGTGGGACAGCAACCATTTGGAGGGGCAAGAGCCAGTGGCACGAACGACAAGGCCGGGAGTAAACTGAACCTGTATCGTTGGATATCTCCACGAATGATCAAGGAAACCTTCGTAACTCCTACCGATTACCGCTATCCGTTTTTAGGGTAAGTAAAAGTCAAATTAATTGAAAGCACTTGTCTTGAAACAAGTGCTTTTTTTATTTTTTGAATTTCAGTGGAAGATGAACCACAGCTTTGGTTTCAAAGAATTCCTCATCGAAGAAACTGGATATAGGATAGATGGTCGCTTTTGGAAATTCCGATAGTTCTTCCGAAAGATCGCCACCCTTCAAATAAAGGATCCCATTCGATAATTCGTGCTTACTTTCTTTAGCGATCCTGGCCTTTACCCAGCGAACAAAGGTTGCCATCTGCGCCACAGCCCTGCTTACGATGAAGTCGTACTGCCCCGAAATAGTCTCTGCACGTGCGTTCGTATACTGAACGTTCTTTAACCCCAGGCCC
>JABDNM010000101.1 GCA_013043825.1 Flavobacteriaceae bacterium | reverse complement strand
CTTCTACAGCCATCAAACAGCTCTTTCCCGTACTGATGAGGTCTTCTACCACGACCACGGTTTGATTGGGTTCCAGCCGGCCCTCAATTTTGTTTTGCCTGCCATGTTTTTTCGGTTCGGGTCGAATATAGATGAAAGGCAGGTTGAGGTAGTCGGCGACCAGCGCTCCAATCCCGATAGCCCCGGTTGCTACTCCGGCGATCACATCGGGCTTGCCATAGATGGATTCGATTTGGTTTGCGAGATTTTCCCGAAGGAAATTACGAATCGCTGGATATGAAAGGGTTATACGGTTATCACAGTAGATGGGTGATTTCCATCCGGAAGCCCAGGTGAAGGGGTTTTGTGGTTGTAATTTAATTGCATTTATTTGTAGTAATAATTCAGCTGTTTTCTGGGCTGTTTCTTTGTTTATAACCATGCTGCAAATGTATAAAGTTTTTGTGAAAGACATTCCCATAATACTCTCCACGGAGAAAAACATTGGGAAGCAATACACAGCCATTCCATTGAAACTGGCCCGCTTCAAAAAGCTGATCAAGAAGATCAATAACGGCGAGTTACTTTATGTGAATTTATATCATAAAGATGCCGAAAAGATCGAGAAATTCCTTCGGAAAAAATTACCCTATGTCGAAGCTGCCGGCGGATTGGTTTACAACGATAAAAGAGAGATTCTTTTTATCTATCGAAATGAAAAATGGGACCTTCCGAAAGGACACATAGATAAAAAAGAAGCCCATGAAGCCGCAGCGATCCGTGAAGTAGAGGAGGAGACCGGCGTCAAAGATCTCGTAGTTCGACGGTTAATTGACAAGACCTATCACGTTTTCAGAAGAAATGGGAAATTTAAGCTGAAAGCGACCTATTGGTATGAGATGTATACCGAATATAAGGGTGATCTCAAACCTGAAAAGAGCGAGGGTATCAAAAAAGTGAAGTGGAAGAATTTCGAAAAATCCCAAAAAGCCCTTCGGAAGTCCTATGAAAATATCAAACTTCTTTTTCCGAAGGAGTATTTAACCACCCACCCGAACGATAGGGTATCGCAGGTGTGATGTCTCATAGTAAGGGGATTGTTTGTGGATCCAATCCAGCTGTAGGTACCAATTCTGTGAAAAAGCGGGATCACTGGCCTTTTTCTCTTCAAAGGCTTTTTTAATCTCCGGATTGTTCTTCAAGAAATCTTCGGCCATATCTTCCCATACATAGGATGAAAAACCCTCTTTTTGTTGCAGTATCGTATCGAAGTAATTCCAGTTGAAGTATGAATCGACGGCCATGGGTTCAAGTGTCTCCAGGAGGAAACGAACACCAGGTTGGTCGGTATCGATGATATAATCCCCTTTTTTAACAATCACTTCTTCCACCGAAACTTGTACTTCTGTATTGTAATGTGGATAATGGCCTTCGTACGGTCTTTGCCTGGTCTCATAGTTTGAAATTGTGTAAACCTGGGCAGTGATCACGGTATCTTCAACAACCTTCTTCATGCTTATATCGTTATTATCCAGTTCCCAGATGACCTGGAACCAACCGGCTGGTACAATGTATTTTTCGGGCACCTTGATGGTTCGATCCGGTTTATAATAATCGTAATAATTTACCTTCTTCGTGAATGGCTTGTTGGTGTTGTACTTCAATCGGTTTACGCCTGTGATCTTACTGGGAATCATCGTGGCCTCGTACCCTTTGAAATCCAGGATCCTGGTCTGGCTGCTGTCGATGCTCCACGCGATGGGATAATCACTTCCCGGCGTATAGTTTGAGAATGCGATTTTCCGAAGTTCTTTAATGGTTTCCCAATCTTTGTCGGCGATGTAGGTAAAGGATTTTAGAAGCTCATAGGTTCCTTCCACGCGTAGTTTGTATGGCTTCAGCATGTGTGTTTCTACCATCATACCCAGGGTATTGAACAGAGAAGTATAGCCTGTTGAGTAGCGAGGAGCATCGAAGAATTGCGAAAATCCGGATTCAGGGGTTCTGTTATAGACATTTACATAGGGCGTGACTGGCCATCCCTTAGAATTTAGAGAATCTTCCAATTGCGTCATGAATTCAGATTGGAGATAATTCCCAAGCGAGCCTCCTAGTTTGTTATGTTGTGTAAAGAGGTGGGTTAGGGTATATTGATAATCGGCCCCATTGCTCACATGGGTATCGATAAACAGATCTGGATTCAATACATGGAAGAGATAAGCAAAGCTGCCTGCGTTCTTGGTGTCTGTTTTTATAAAGTCCCTGTTCAGGTCGAAATTCCGGGCATTGCCCCTGAATCCATATTCCAATGGCCCATTTTGATTGGTTCGGCTAGTACTGTTCCGGTTGAGCGCCCCTCCAATATTATAAGTAGGTATCACGGCGATAATAGTATTACGGGGTGCAGGGATGTTGCCCTGTGCCAGGTCTCTCATGAATATCATAGAAGCATCTATCCCGTCACTCTCACCGGGGTGAATGCCATTATTAATGAGTAAAATGTTCTTTTGAGCCCTGTCGTGGAATTCACTTTCGAAGGTCCGGTCCGGATTGAAAGTAACCAGGTTAAGCTTCTTTCCACTATCTGTAGGACCCATTTCATACATCCGTACCGAGGGATAGGCCTCGGCCAATTCCGAATAAAATTCGATCACCTCATCGTAAGTGGCTGTCTCTAATCCCTTACTTGACTCAAATCGTGTGGCGAAATCGAAGTCGGACGGTGACTTAGAATCACCGCATGCCAAAAGGATGGTTAGAACAATCGATAAGGATAAAAATTGCTTCATAAACATTATTAATGAGTTAGAAGATCTTTTACAGATTAAATCTCTAAATGCAGCTAAATCATCACAATCAAATCTATTTAGATGAGAAAATGTGAATTATTCTTGATTCTTTTTTTTATTTGTAAATGCAATATTTAGAATTCTTTCCTATATTAGCTATGAAAACTAAAAAACATTTATACTTTAAAACCTTAATTATGAAGAAAATTACAATTTTAACATTTTTGTTCGCGCTTCTTGTTACTGGTGTTGGAATTTCCCAAACCAACGTGGCTGAACTAGGAGCAAATCCCGATGTCGAAATTTTTGGCAACGGTGTCACGCAAAATTTTGTTTATGCGCCATGTAACTATAATCAGCCCACAGCGGGAACTCCCAATGGATATAGTATATCTAATGCTGGACCCTTCATGTGTGCCGATGACTTTGACGTAGCTACTAATGAAACGTTTACGGCTGAAACATTCACTGCGCCAATTTTAATGGATGTAGGTGTATCTTTGGTGTCAGCAGATTTACAGGTTTGGGATGACGCTGGTGGTGTTCCAGGAACGGCTTTGTTCTCATTCCCCGCACAGGTTCCAGTTTCTCAAACTGTAGTTGGATCGGCCTTTGGTCGTGACATTGTTGAATGTGTATTCGATGTAACAGGAATGGGTATCGCCGTTGATGGTGGTCCATTAGGTGCTACCTATTGGGTTTCTTTGGGTCTTGCTGAGACTAGTGATGCTACAAACATGTTTTGGGAAGCGACAGACACAGTTACTGGAAACGAAAGTGCCTTTGACAATGCAGGTGGTGGCTGGATGCCAGGAACAGTTACTTTTGGTTCTCCAAGAGACATGGTCCTATTATTAACTGGAGATTGTTCTCCAACTTTAGGTGTTGGTGACAACCTTGCTGATTTAGTGAATATTTATCCTAACCCAGCAACTACAAGAATTAACCTTGACGTTCCTGCGAATATCGAAATTCTTGACGTAGTACTTTATGACGTATTAGGTAAGAACACAGGAGCTGTTTTAGTTAATGGTTCTATCGATGTTTCTAATCTTTCCAGAGGAGTTTATATTCTGAATGTAAATTCTACTAGCGGTACCTTGACTCAAAAAGTGATCAAGAGATAGATTAGCATTGAAATAAAAAAAAAGCCCTGCAATTTGCAGGGCTTTTTTTATGCATAATTTCAAAGAACCATTATCCTAACCGTTCATTGAGATTAAAAACTCGTCGTTGTTTTTGGTTTGTTTAATTCGGTCGTTGATGAACTCCATCGCTTCAACCGGATTCATGTCGGCCAGATACTTCCGAAGTACCCACATACGCTGAATGGTGTTTTCACCCAGTAACAGGTCGTCTCTTCTCGTACTGGAAGAAGTAAGGTCGATAGCAGGGAAGATCCTTCGGTTGGAGATCTTTCTGTCCAACTGAAGTTCCATGTTACCGGTTCCTTTAAATTCTTCAAAGATTACCTCGTCCATTTTTGAACCTGTTTCAGTGAGC
Organism: Flavobacteriaceae bacterium; assembly: GCA_013043825.1. Taxonomy (GTDB): domain Bacteria; phylum Bacteroidota; class Bacteroidia; order Flavobacteriales; family Flavobacteriaceae; genus Aureisphaera. The sequence continues at coordinate 15,448 of JABDNM010000101.1, read as the reverse complement.
GCCGTTGCAATAATACTAAGCGATCCACCATTTTCAATATTCCTGGCAGCTCCGAAAAATCGCTTCGGCTTGTGCAATGCATTTGCATCCACACCACCACTCAATATTTTACCACTAGCGGGTTGTACAGTATTGTAAGCTCGTGCCAGACGAGTAATCGAATCAAGTAAGATCACTACATCATGACCACATTCTACCAGGCGTTTAGCTTTCTCGATCACAAGATTCGCAATTCGCACATGTTCAACCGCCTCTTTATCGAAAGTTGACGCAACTACCTCACCGTTCACATTACGCTGCATGTCGGTAACCTCTTCAGGACGCTCATCGATCAATAGAATGATTTGATAAACCTCCGGGTGATTAGCCGCAATCCCGTTCGCAATGTCTTTAAGCAACATGGTCTTACCGGTCTTTGGCTGCGCCACGATCATCCCTCGTTGCCCTTTTCCAATAGGTGCAAACAAATCGATGATTCTCGTTGAGACCGTGCTTTGACGATCTGAAATATTGAATTTCTCGTTTGGGAACAAGGGTGTTAAGTGCTCAAAGGAGACCCGGTCGCGGACCACATTGGGCGAAAGACCGTTTATCTTGTTCACCTTGATCAAAGGGAAATACTTCTCACCTTCTTTTGGAGGCCGGACTTCACCAAGTACCGTATCACCGGTTTTTAAGCCGAACAAACGAATTTGCGACTGGGAAACGTAAATGTCGTCTGGTGACGACAAATAATTATAGTCACTGGATCTTAAAAAACCATAGCCATCCTGCATGATATCAAGAACACCTTCGCTTTCTATGATTCCATCGAACTCGAAGTCGGGTTCGCGGTAACGATTCCTGTTGTCCTTGTTTCCGTTCTTAGCACTGGTTTTCTGGCTCTGCTTCTGGTGAACTGGTTTTTGTGATTGCTGTTGCTTTTGTTTGTTATCAACCTGCGGCTTGTTCTCGCTTTTTCCACGATTATCGGCTTCTTTCGGTTTTGACGAATGCTGACTGGATTGTTGCGATCCCCGTTGTTGACTTTTTTGATTTCGTTGATCGTTTTTATTTCCTCGATCGCGTTTATCTCTGTTATCTTGTCGTTGGGGTGGTTTGTTTTCGGGCGCCTTAGGTTGGCTCTGTCCTTGACTCTGAGGGCTCCCGTTTTGAGGAGCTTCTTTAGTAGTCTCAGTAGGGCGCTCTTCCACAGCTACGGCTTTCACCGCTTTTGGGTTGGCAGCTTGGTAATCAAGAATTTGGTACACCAGGTCCAGCTTCTTCATTGAGCGGTATTTGGGTACCTTAAGGGTTTTAGCCAACTCCTGTAATTCAGGTAGCTTTTTGGCTTTTAAATCTGCTATTTCAAACATTTAAAATATTGTAAATGGATTAATGTGATAAAAATTATCTTTTTATTGGAGGAAAATTAGTTGAAAATGGGTCGAAGACTAAGTAACCGCTGTTGAAAGGGTTACGATTTGTTACTGCAATGATACAACAATAATTTAAATGTTGTATTTAATTTTATAAAAAAGAAATCTTATTTTTGCCCTCCGTATCAGTAAAGATCATGATTCAGCGCATTCAAACTATATATTTGATCCTTTCGGCCCTGGCCCTGGGAGCATTATACTATTGGTTTCCTGCTATTAATGATGAATCGGGACTGATAATCATAGAACGTAATGAGCCTCTCATTTTGGGACTATTACTTGGTTCTGTTGTGTTAACATTTATTTCAATATTGAATTTCAAAAAGCGGAAACTACAATTTGTACTCAATCGCTTGAACATCATATTAAACTTTGTATTACTGGGAGTTTTCGTATATCGATCTCTAACACTATCCGGAGAAACCTTGGTTTCGGAGAAGGGTATTGGGGTGCTACTTCCCATCATTTCTATCGTTTTTTTAGCGATGGCCAATAAGGCCATTAAAAGGGACGAGGATCTCGTAAAATCTGTAGATCGATTACGCTAAAACTATTACTTAGTATATTAGTGCGAAACCCTCGAAATATGCCAATTTCGAGGGTTTTTTTGTTTCAAGCCGTTGTGAGACCACTACCGAGGAAATTCGATGACTTCCAGGTTCCGTATCTCCTTACCGTCGATCTCGAAGCGAAGCATGGTTCGTACTTTTTGAAATCCATGCTTTCCAACCGCGCCGGGATTCATGTGGATGAGATTCAGCTTCTTGTCGGGCATCACTTTCAGAATATGAGAATGGCCACTAATAAAGATCCGGGGAGGATTTAATCGTAATTCATTTTTAACTCGCCGCTCGTACCTGCCAGGATAACCGCCAATATGCGTTATCCAAACGTCCACTTCCTCGCAGCGAAACTTGGCATCCAGTGGAAATTCAGTTCGAATCTGCCCGCTATCGATATTGCCATAGACCGCACGAAGCGGTTTCAGGCTCTTAATCTGGTCGCTTACCTTCAGGTCGCCAATATCACCTGCATGCCACACCTCATCGGCTTGTTGCACATACTTTAAGATGGCAGCATCGATATAGCCGTGGGTATCACTAAGTAAAAGGATCTTGGTCATGATAGGTGCTACATGTTAAGAGAACGCAAAGAGCGGCTCAGAGCTTGCTAGTTTATGTATCTTTACTTGCTCAAAAATAAGTGAATCTTTGCGATATTTCATTGAACTGGCATACAACGGTACACACTACCACGGATGGCAAACTCAACCTGACGCCATAAGTGTACAGGAGACCCTGGAAAGTTGTCTTTCTACCTTACTACGGAAGGAGATCAAAGTCACCGGGGCTGGGCGTACAGATACAGGAGTGCATGCCAAACAGCTATTTGCACACTTCGATCACGATCCCATTGAAGATCTTGCGGACCTATCTTACAAGTTGAATTCCTTTCTTCCTAAGGACATTGCCATAAACGAGATAGTTAAGGTTGACAGCGAGGCACATGCCCGTTTTGATGCTATCGAACGTGAATATCAATACCTCATCACTCTCAAGAAAGATCCATTTCAGTTGGAATTCGCTTACCGATTGCAACAAGAACCCGATCTTGGAAAAATGAACGAAGCAGCGAGCATCTTATTGAACTATCAGGATTTTCAATGTTTTTCGCGCTCTAAAACCGATGTAAAAACGTATCATTGTGACATTCGAAAAGCCGTGTGGGAAAAAGAGGGAGATCGGTTAATTTTTACAATTACCGCCGATCGGTTTCTTAGGAACATGGTTCGAGCCATTGTAGGTACCCTGCTCGATATTGGCTTCGATAAGATCTCGCTGGAGGATCTTCATAAGATCATTGAGCAAAAGGACAGAAGCCAAGCAGGAGCCTCGGCCCCGGCACATGGGCTGTATTTAACTAAAGTAGTATACCCTAAAAGTAGTATGGCATAATGGCATCATCTGGAAAGGCATTCGATTTTAAATTGTTCAAACGGTTAATGGTCCATACCCATAAGTACCGCTGGACCTTTTATTTTGTGGCCTTTGCAGCCATCGCTATGTCGGTGCTGGGTGTCCTTTCTCCACATATCCTGGAGACTGCAATCGATAAGGCTATTTTACCTAAAGATTGGGAGGGGCTTGTGTTTTATGTCGCCTTGATGCTGGGCGTTTTGATCGCGGAGGTGATCTTTCAATTCGCCTTTATCTTTTATGCGAATTGGTTGGGCCAAAACGTGATCCGTGACATTCGAGTGAAACTATTCAAGCTCATGCTTAGTTTCCGTATGAAATATTACGACAAAAGTGCTGTTGGAAGACTAACCACCAGGGCAGTTAACGACATCGAAACCATCGCAAGCATATTTTCGCAGGGCCTGTTCATGATCATTAGTGATCTTTTGAAGATGTGTGTGATCGCCGGGGTGCTGCTTTACAAGAGTTGGCAATTAGCGTTGATCGTCTTTACCATCTTACCTTTCCTGTTATATGCTACGCGCGTTTTTCAACGATCCATGAAAAGTGCTTTCGAAGATGTGCGAAACCAGGTGGCAAACCTTAATTCTTTTGTGCAGGAACGACTTACAGGGATGAAGATCGTCCAGGTTTTTGCCCAAGAAGATGCCGAATACAATGCATTTCAGGAGATCAACACCAAACACAGAAAAGCATGGATTCGTACAGTCTGGTATAACTCCATATTTTTCCCGATCGCAGAAATGTCGTCTTCGGTGGCCATAGGTGTTATAGTATGGTATGGTGGTTTGAACGCCGTAGAGAACGGTGCAATCACCCTGGGGATCGTTACAGCCTTTATTCAATACGCCCAGATGCTCTTCAGACCGCTGCGGCAGATAGCCGATAAGTTCAATACGCTGCAAATGGGAATGGTCGCTGCCAATCGTGTTTTCGGAATTCTGGATACCCAATCCCACATTTCCGACGAAGGTGAGATTGAATTGAACCAAACCACCGGCCTTATTGAGTTCAAGGATGTTCATTTCGGCTACAATGAGGATGAAGAAGTGATCAAGGGAATTTCGTTCACAGTTGCTCCGGGACAGACAATCGCTTTGGTAGGAGCCACCGGTGCCGGGAAATCCACCATCATCAATCTGCTTTCCAGATTCTACGAACTAAACAGCGGGGACATCCTTATCGACAACGTATCCATCAAAAAATATACGCTTACCTCACTGCGAAGTCAGATTGCTGTCGTGCTCCAGGACGTATTTCTATTTGCCGATTCCATCTTCCAGAACATTACCCTGGGCAACAAGGATGTTACCGAGGAAGATGTGATCGCCGCGGCAAAGGAAATCGGGGTACACGAGTTTATCACTTCGCTGCCAGGAGGATATCACTATAATGTGAAGGAGCGAGGCACTATGCTCAGTTCCGGACAACGACAATTGATCGCCTTCTTAAGGGCATATGTGAGCAAACCTAGTATTTTGGTGCTTGATGAAGCAACCTCCTCGGTGGATTCCTATTCCGAAGAAATGATACAGAATGCCACCGATAAGATTACTCGCGGAAGAACCTCAATCGTGATCGCACATCGTCTGGCTACCATCAAAAAAGCCGATCAGATCCTTGTGATGGACGCGGGTAAGATCGTGGAAAAAGGAACTCACAAGGAACTTCTGAAAAAAGAGGGTGGATTTTACAAGAACCTCTATGAGGTCCAGTTCATGGCCGAGGAAACGATGTAACCAACGTCCTGAGCCGCCCGATTAGTATCTATCATTTCCTGCAGTTCACCACTGAAGTAGAAATAGATGAGTTGAATTACAGCACTTAAAATAAGAAGCAATACCAATATCCCGATAAAAAATAACGAGCGAAGAATAATGCCTTCAGTAGACAGGGGATACAACCTTTTGTAACAATAGGCCACATAGATCATGAAGAAAAGATTCATGACATTTCCCGCGATATAATAGTTGAAACCGAAGATCGTGGTGGTAAGCAGTATGGGGAAATTAGTTATGGCAAACTGTGCAGACAGATAAGTCATAATAACCAGATGTTCTGTGTAGTTGAACCTCTTCAATTTCAAAAACACGATCCTGGCGATCAGGGCATAAAATGGAATGTTGATGAGTGCAAGCAACGAATAATAGTCGAAGGACCAACTGATGTCCATTTCACTTTGAGGGGTATTCTTCGGTACTAGTGAAGAAAGATCTGTTGCTTCAGGAAAATATTTCCGCATTACAAAAAACTGGATCCCTACTAGTGTTAAGCCCAGTGCGAAATAACTAAACGGATTTACATAGCGCTTTCTAATTCCGTCCACAAAACCCCCGGCTACCTCTTCCGGTTTTTTGAACAAATGCACATAGGTTTGCAGAAGTTTGTTATCGTAATTCAGGAACTGCTCGGAAAAATAGGCCCAAAGATTTCGGAATGTAAGCCTATTGTGGATCACTTTGGCCCCACACTCTTTACAAAAGTTGTCTTCTTCCGTTAATTCGAAAGAACAATTTTTACATTCCATAAGCGGTTAAAAACTTAGGTCCTTTTCCAATTGCTGTTTTAACTCATCGGTCCCGTCGTACAAAACAAAATCGCCTTCCTTGATGTAGGAGATCTGCCCATTTTCTTCAGAAACCACCAGGCACACCGCGTCGGTCTTTTCGGTAATTCCCAGCGCTGCTCTATGCCGTAATCCAAATCGCTGTGGAATGTTTTTATCGTTCGAAACCGGAAGAATCACTCGGGTCGCCGTGATCACATTATCTTCAATGAGCATGGCGCCGTCATGCAAAGGACTGTTCTTATAAAAGATACTTTCTATGATGGGCTGGTTTACAGCTACCTCCATGCGGTCTCCAGAGGTTTTTACGAATTCCAGGTTGTTATTGCGCCTAATAACAATGAGCGCTCCTGTATGTGATTTGCCCATACGAACACAGGCCATGACAATTGAATTTATATCGGTGATGGTTTCTGTTTCTGAAAGTAGATTGAGACGTTTCAGAAATCGCTTTCGCGCCGAAAAATTGGTCGAACCAACCATCAAAAGAAATTTACGCACCTCCTGTTGAAACACTACGATAAGGGCGATAATACCAACTCCCAGGAACCCGCCTAAAATTTTGGAGAGCAATTCCATTTGTAATAATTCGGTGAGTTTCCAAATGGCATAAAGGATCACGATGCCCACAAAAATATTGATAGCAACGGTGCCTTTTACGAGGCGATATACATAATACATTAGGAAGGCTACCAGAACCACATCGATGATGTCGATGATTCTAATTTCAGTGAAATCGAGTAGTTCCAAGGGTTGATGCGTTTTTGTAAATGTAATTGAATTTTTAAAATTTAGGAAGAAGCTTTGACCTTTTCCACCAGGCTTACGCACTCCACGGCTTCCTTTACATCATGGACCCGTAAGATCGTTGCGCCCTTCAAAACTGCAATAGCATGCAGGGCCGTGGTGCCATTTAGAGCTTCTTCCGAAGTTACTCCCAGCGTTTTGTAGATCATGGATTTTCTGGATACCCCAACAAGCAATGGAAGGTCGAGGATTCTAAGCAGTTCCAGTTGGTTCAACAATTCAAAACTTTGAGCAGCAGTTTTCGAAAACCCAAACCCTGGATCCACGATAAGATCGTTGATTCCGGCCTTTCTACATGCAGCAAGCCGTTCAGAAAAATAGTAAACCACATCCCGGGTGATCTGCTCATATTGAGTGAGTGATCGCATAGTTTGAGGAGTGCCCTTCATATTCATCAATATATAAGGAACCTGAAGTTCGGCAACAGTATGCAGCATCAATTTGTCCATCAACCCGGCCGAAATGTCGTTGATCATGGCTGCACCGCAAGCTACTGCTTCCTTAGCCACCGAAGCCCGAAAGGTATCGACAGAGATCAGGGCCTCGGGAAATTCATTCATCAGCGAAGAGATTGCCGGAATTACACGTTCCATTTCTTCCGTTTCAGAAATATGAACCGCTCCGGGCCGAGAGCTGTATCCTCCTACGTCCAGGAAAGTCGCACCTTCCTCTAACATTAGTTGGGCCCGGGCCAGGATCTGGTGATCGTTCACGGTCTTGCCGCCATCGTAAAATGAGTCTGGGGTGACATTGATAATACCCATGACCTTGGGTATACTCAGGTCGATAAGAGTACTTTTACAATTGAGGGTGAACAATTTTTTAAATTGATTTATTTAAGCGAAATTTACGCAAAATCCCAGACAATCCTATGCCCGATACTTCCGATCAGTATACCCAGGTCATCGAACAGTGCAGAGCATTATTCATCAATAAAATGAAAGACTACGGAAGTGCTTGGCGCATTTTGAGGCTACCGTCTTTAACTGATCAAATTTTCATCAAGGCTCAACGCATTCGAAGTCTTCAACAAAATACAGAACGGCGTATCGATGAAGGAGAGCAGAGTGAATTTATTGGGATCATAAATTACTCCATCATGGCTCTAATCCAGCTGGAGAAAGGGGTGGTTGAACAACCCGATCTTAGTCCGGAGGAAGCTACCCAATTATACGATGAAAAGGTTGCCCTAACCAAACAACTTATGATGGACAAGAATCACGATTATGGGGAGGCCTGGCGTGACCTTCGGGTAAGCAGCTTAACCGATCTGATCCTTCAAAAGTTATTGCGCGTAAAACAAATTGAGGACAACCAGGGACAAACCCTGGTGAGCGAGGGAATCGATGCAAATTACCAGGACATGATAAATTATGCGGTTTTCGCCATGATCCATCTTCAGAATGAATCCATAGAAAATTAACAAATTCGAATCCGAATGAAAATACTAGTTGGCTTTTTAAGAATATTCGTTGGAATCTTTTTCATCATCAGCGGGATGGTAAAACTGGTAGATCCGGTGGGCTTTTCCTTCAAACTACAGGACTACTTCGCACCCGATGTATTGAACCTTGAATTCCTGGTCCCTTATTCCCTTGCCTTGTCGGTATTTGTGTTGGTCTTTGAAGTGTTGATTGGGATCATGTTGATACTGGGATATGCTAAGAGATTTACGCTTATCAGTCTGTTGGGGATGATCATTTTCTTTACGTTCCTCACTTTTTACTCGGCAGTGACGGGAAAAGTAACCGACTGCGGTTGTTTTGGAAGCGCTTTAGCCATTGAACCCTGGACTTCCTTCTGGAAAGATATCGTTTTGCTTTTGATGATCCTTGTTTTGTACTTCGGAAGGCAATACATCCAGCCGTTCTTTACAACGAATGTTCGGCGCATAGTCGTGGCTATTTCAGTAGTATTTTGCCTCTGGTTGGCCTACTACGTGCTCATGCACTTGCCGGTGATCGATTTCAGGCCCTATCACGTGGGAGCGAATATTCAGCAAGGAATGACCGTGCCTGATGATGCACCACCCCCCATCATTAAATATTTCTGGAAGTATGAAATTAATGGCAAGGAACAAACGATCACTAACACCAGCGGTTTGGATCCTAAACCGGAAGGTGGAACGCGATTGAGTGTTGAAACTGAATTTGTAAGGGAGCCCTATGAACCACCCATCCATGATTTTTCCATGGAACGTGACGGGGGAGACTATACGGAAGACTTCCTCGAAGAACCCAAACTAATCATGGTAGTGGCGTATAACCTGGACAACACTGAAATGGATGGTTATCCGGGAATAAAAACAAAGACAGACGAAGCGTTGAAAAAAGGCTACAAGGTGATCGGACTTTCTGCCTCCAGTACCGAAGAGACCGAGAAACTCACCAAGGCCCAGAAGCTTGCATTCGACTTCTATTTCTGCGATATGACCACTTTAAAGACCATCGTGCGATCCAACCCCGGAATCCTCGAATTGAATCGTGGTACAATTAAGCAAAAGCTGCACTGGAATGATGTGGACAAATTAAAACTGTAATAATTGGCTGGTTACATACTTCAGAAATTAGGATATGCCATACTTACTTTATTTGGAGTAGTAACCGTAATATTTCTGTTATTCAACATACTACCCGGTGATCCGGCCCGCATGATGCTGGGGCAAAACGAAAGTGCAGAACAGCTGGCAATCGTGAAGAAGAAGTACGGATTTGATAAACCCGTACACCTACAATATGGGTATTATTTGAATGATCTGTCCCCGATTTCATTTCATAGTACTTCGGAAGGTGATTATACCTATTTGATGCCCGGGAAATACAATGAAAGCCTGCTATTCTCCGGCGACCATTTTAATACCGTACTAAAGCTGCCCTATTTACGGGAATCTTTCCAGCGTAATGGGAAGAAGGTAAGCCGCGTGATAGCCGAAACATTGCCCAATACAGTTGTCCTGGCCGTTTCGGCTATATGCATTGCCATTGTCGTGGGAATCTTACTAGGAATAGTTTCAGTATTATTCAAAGATGGCTGGATAGATAAGACCATTCAACTCGTGAGTACCCTGGGGATGAGTGTTCCCTCTTTTTTCAGCGCAATCGTCTTCGCCTGGCTGTTTGGCTATGTGCTGCACGAGTATACCAATTTGAATATGACCGGAAGTCTTTATGAGGTAGATGATTTTGGAGAAGGAAGATACATACAATGGAAAAATTTATTGTTGCCGGCTGTGGTTCTTGGAATTCGTCCATTAGCCGTAGTTAGCCAATTGATGCGAAATTCGCTGCTGGAAGTTTTAAATCAGGACTACATTCGAACCGCCAGGGCGAAAGGACTTTCCTTTGCACGGGTTATTCGGAAACATGCTTTGAAGAACTCACTCAACCCGGTCGTCACTGCTGTCTCTGGATGGTTTGCCTCCATGCTGGCCGGGGCAGTTTTTGTAGAATATATTTTCGGGTGGAACGGTTTGGGGAAGGAGATCGTAGATGCGCTTAATACCCTGGACCTTCCTGTGATCATGGGGGCCGTCTTAATTATCGCCACATTGTTCATTCTAATCAATATCTTTGTTGACATTATTTATGGTTGGCTCGATCCGAAGATTAGAACACGTTAAATCACCATAAACTATCCTCTAAAGATTAAAAGCATGAGAAGAAAAATTGTCGCTGGAAACTGGAAAATGAACTGCGATCTAAGTGAAGCCGAACATTTGCTCGCAGAATTAAAAAGAGAAAATCTTTCGAAAGAGGTGAGCGTGATCGTCGCACCTCCCTTTACCAATTTGCATCATGCCTTTGAGTCACTCAAGGAAAGCGAGATCTTTGTAACGGCTCAAAATATGCATCAGGCAACCAGCGGGGCATATACGGGAGAGGTTTCGGCAAGCATGTTACGAAGTGTTGGTATCAATATTGTAATCCTGGGCCATAGTGAGCGACGTGCTTATTTTGGAGAAACCAATGCCTTGCTCGCTGAAAAAGTAGATGCTGCCATTACAGCTAATCTTACGGCTATCTTTTGTTTCGGGGAAGAATTGGAGGACCGAAAACAAGGAAGGCATTTCGATGTGGTTAAAACACAGCTTTCAGAGGGATTGTTTCATATTGATCCATCGAAATGGAGTCACATCGTCCTGGCCTACGAACCCGTGTGGGCGATAGGTACTGGCGAAACTGCCACCCCCGAACAAGCACAGGAAATGCATCAATTCATTCGGGAAACCATTGCAACTGCTTTCAGCAAAACCATAGCCAACGAGGTGTCAATTTTGTACGGCGGGAGTGTGAAGCCTGCCAATGCTGCCGAGATCTTTGGCAAACCGGATGTGGATGGGGGGCTCATTGGCGGTGCATCACTAAATGCGAAAGACTTTGCGGCTATTGTGAATGCCTTTGGTAACTAGTATGTCATTGACCTACCTGGAATATGATTTCAAGGTAAATCCCGCTCAGCCCGGTATCGAGATCCTGATTGCGCAATTGGGACAACTGGGTTTCGAGAGTTTTGTTGAGTATGGAACAGGAGTGAAAGCATACATTCAGGAAAACGATTTTAAACCCGAATTGTTATCAGAGGTTCAAATCCTTCAATCTTCAGAATTTGATATCGCCTATTCGCAAAGGTCCATCGAACAAGTCAACTGGAATGCCGAATGGGAGAAAAATTTCAAACCTATCCTGGTAGACGATCGATGTGTAGTTCGAGCCCCATTCCACACGTCCTTCCAATTGCCCTATGAAATTGTGATCGAACCCAAAATGTCTTTTGGAACGGGCCATCATGAAACAACCTATATGATGTTGCAATGGGTACTTGATGAAGATCTTAGAGATAAACGAGTTTTGGATATGGGCTGTGGAACTGCTGTGCTCGCGATCCTTGCTTCCATGAAAGGTGCCAAACGGGTTGATGCCATCGATATTGACCCTTGGTGCGTGGAAAATTCCGAAGAAAATATAGTGCGAAATCAATGTAAGGCCGTTCATGTGCTCCTTGGGGATGCGTCGGTAATTCCTTCAGAAGAAAAATACGATCTCATCCTTGCGAATATAAATAGGAATATTTTGCTGAATGATCTCCCAACCTATTCCAAAGTATTGGCAAAGGGGGGACTCCTGTTTTTGAGTGGTTTTTACACTGAAGATCTTGAAATCATCAAGTCAAAAGCCGGCGAATTCGGATTGAAATTCGTCTCACATAGAGATAGGAACGATTGGATATCTGCAAAATTTGTAAATTAGTACAACGATGAGTACCAAGGAAAAACTAAAAGAAGAACTTCTTCTATTGGAAGATGAAGCTCGAGAAAATCAAATCGTTTTGTACAACGACGATGTGAATACGTTCGAGCATGTCATCAACACACTCATTGTTGCCTGCGAACACACCCCCGAGCAAGCCGAACAATGCTCCCTCATCGTTCATTTCAAAGGAAAGTGTACGGTGAAATCGGGCTCGTATGACGATTTAAAACCTCGCTGTAGTAAGCTGTTGGATGCAGGTCTTTCGGCCGAAATTATTTAACGAGGTCATTTTACCTCGTGCCTGGATGTCCATGAAAAACCAACTTTTCCCACGATTGCTGTGATGAAGACCAAGGGAACGACTTGCCGTGATCCTTTGTGGATGAATTTATCCTGTAGAATGCTTTGATATTACCGAATTACTATTATTTTTAGAACACTTAACCAACATCCATTTATGATGATAAAACGATTACTTCTTTGTTTAACGATTCTATGCGGGACAGTCTCACTAGCCCAATTCAATAGAAGTTACGATGGTACAGGCAACAATTTGAATAATCCAGAATGGGGTTCTGCTTTAACTCATTTCAGAAACTATGCAACCAACGGGTTCGCCGATGGGATTAGTGAACCCGGAGGACAGGACAGGGAAAATCCACGTGTAGTTAGCAACATATTAGGTAGTCAGTTAGAATTTATTGCCAATGAGCGGGGGTTGAGCGATTTTATTTGGGGTTGGGGCCAATTCATCGATCATGACGTTAACCTGAACGACGATAATTTTGACGAGCCCAACGACATTCCTATCCCGGAATGCGAACCCTTGTTCGATCCCAATTGTACAGGCACGGAATCGCTGCGCATGTTTCGGTCCAGGTCTGATCTGGCCACCGGCACCCATGGAGATAACCCTAGAAAGCATATCAATGAAATTACCAGTTTTATCGACGGTTCAGCGGTGTATGGAAGTGATGAGGATCGAGCCAATTGGCTCAGAACTTTCGTGGATGGAAAGTTGAAGACCTCTGCAGGAGATCTTTTACCCTGGAACACTATTGATGGTGAATTCGATTCTCCCATCGACCCGGATGCCCCGTTTATGGTTTTGGATGGATTTCCGCTTCCTGAAAAATTCTTTGTTGGTGGTGACATTCGAGTGAACGAACAGCCGGGGTTAACCTCCTTCCACACCTTGTGGGTTCGAGAACACAACAGACTGTGCGACGAATTAAAGTTGGCGCATCCGAATTGGAACGATGAACAACTATTTCAGCGGGCGCGAAAGATCGTTGGCGCCTTGATACAGGTAGTAACCTACGAAGAATTCCTACCCAATATTGGTGTAGCACTGGATGCGTATACGGGATACGATGCCCAGGCAGAACCCAACATTTTGAATTCCTTCTCGGCTGCAGGTTACCGATTTGGTCACACGATGGTCAATGGTAGGCTGGTGCGGTATGAGGAGAATGGTGACGACTGGTTGTTTGGAGCGGTAGATCTAAGAGATGGTTTCTTCAAACCAACGATCATCAAAGAGGAGGGTGGCGTGGAACCTTTCTTCAGGGGCTTGGCTGCTCAGGAGCACCAGTTGGTAGATCCACTTATCATGGATGATATCAGGAATTTTCTTTTTGGCCCACCAGGTGCCGGGGGGATCGATCTTTTATCCATCAATATCGAGCGCGCAAGGGAGCGCGGACTACCAGATTACAATACACTTCGGGAGGATCTGTTTTTAGCACCACATCCCGATTTTCAAAGTTTGACCTCAGATCCTACCCTGCAAGCCGCTTTATCTACGGTTTACGGCGGAGATATTAATAAGGTAGATCCATGGATTGGTTTTATGAGCGAGGATCATTTGTCGAATGCAATTGTGGGCGAAGGGCTTCATGCAATTTTAAAGACACAATTCGGTCTTTTGCGGGATGGCGACCGGTTTTATTATGAAAATGACCCGGCTTTTACATCACGTGAGCTTGAGGAGATCAAGAACACAAAGCTTTCTGAGATCTTACTTCGGAATACCACCATAGAAACCTTGCAGGAGAATGTCTTTATCGCCGTACCCAGGGGACAGCTGTCGGTGGAGCTTTTCCCATTTCCGGAAATTGGAAATTTACAGCTAGCGGCCTATCCCAATCCTACGCAAAAGTATTTCAACCTGGCATTTGATGCCTACCGTCCCGGTTCGGCTACATTAAGTATTTACGACACCAATGGGCGGGAAGCGATGAGACGTTCGGTGGAGATAAAACGTGGGAAGAATGAGCTGGATTTCGAGCTGGATGACTTTCTTGCCAACGGACTTTATATCATCTCGTTGAAGTCGGATGCCGGCAGCGGCGAGCTGCGTATTATCAAGCAGCGATGATAAAACATTTCTTTGGGATTAGTAAAATTTAGTTTTAAAAATATCCTATATTTGCACCCCTAAAACGGCCTCGTGGCGCAACTGAATAGCGCATCTGATTACGGCTCAGAAGGTTACAGGTTTGAATCCTGTCGAGGTCACTACAAGCGAAAAGTCTGCACGAAAGTGCGGACTTTTTTATTTCCGAAAAACTCAATCGAAGATTGAAGTTTTGGAGGAAATAAAAAATCACACCGCGAAGCGGTGTAGACTTTTCACTTGCAAAGGGGAGCTTCAAGGAACGCCATGGGCGAATCCTGCTGTGTGAGAGAATTAAAAATCAAGCCTTGGGAATTTTTCTGGGTATTGTCATTACATTACTTTTGCTTATGCCAGATAGGAAGGCAGTTTCTAAATCCATTTGGCCTGTTTTTTTCAAATCCAACAAGGAGCTGACCCAAAAGCATATATCCAGTTAGACATGATCGAGGAATTAAGGGAAAAGTACGGTAATCAATTTGAAGAGGCGCTGATACAGGAGATAAGCCAGGTGGGAACCTACAAGGAGATCCCTGCGGGATTTAAGCTCATGGAAGTGGGGCATTACATCAAGTCCATACCTTTGCTAGTTGAAGGAGTTATTAAGGTCATGCGTGAAGATGATGAAGGAAATGAGCTGCTTCTCTATTTTCTGGAAACGGGGGATACCTGCTCCATGACGATGACCTGCTGCATGGGCCAGCAGAAAAGTGAGATCATCGCTGTAGCGGAAACCAATACGAAGCTAATTATGATTCCTGTTCAAAAAATGGAAGAGTGGACCGGAAAGTACAAATCGTGGAGAAATTTTGTTTTTCAAAGTTACCAAAACCGGCTCAACGAACTCCTTTCAACCGTCGATAGCATTGCATTCTTGAAGTTGGATGTTCGTCTTGAACAATACCTGGTGGAAAAGGCGCGGGTTAATAAGGAAATGGTCGTTCGAAATACGCACCAGGAAATCGCCTATGAGCTTCATTCATCACGGGTGGTGATCTCGCGTCTTCTAAAAAAACTGGAAAAACTCGGGA
>JABDNM010000248.1 GCA_013043825.1 Flavobacteriaceae bacterium | reverse complement strand
ATCAATGAAACCAAGATCTATATTTCCACCCCTTGGCCGGGAAATACAGCCGAGGACATTGAACGTCTTATTGTTGATCCGCTGGAGGATGAACTTCGAAATATATCCAATGTAGTGGAGATCTTGTCCACTTCCCAGGAGGACTATGCCATAATTACCGTTGAATTTGACGACAATATCACGGTCGAACAAGCCAAGCAAAAGGTGAAGGACGAAGTAGACAGTGAAACCGCGAATGAGGATTGGCCCACATTCAACGGTGCAAAGGTTGAACCAAACGTCTTCGACTTAAGTCTTTCTGAAGAGATGCCCATTCTAAACATCAATATCTCCGGTGATTACCCGGTAGATCGACTCAAGGAATTCGCCGAATACCTGCAAGACGAAATTGAGGATCTTCCGGAGATCAAGGCCGCCGACATTCGCGGGGCTCAGGAAAAGGAGGTTGAAGTTGCTGTCGACATCTATAAAATGATGGCAGCTCAAGTGAGCTTCGACGATGTGATCAATTCCATTAGAAACGAAAATATGACCATGTCTGCCGGAAATTTGATATCCAGCGGACAAAGAAGAACAATTCGAATTTTAGGCGAGATCGATGAGCCAGCAGAATTGAGGAGTTTTGTGGTGAAGCAGGAAAACGGGAAGGCGGTTTACTTAAGAGATATAGCTGAAGTTCGGTTCGAGGAGGAAGATAAAACCACCTATGCGAGAGAACAAGGATCGAGTGTAGTAATGTTGGACGTTAAAAAACGTTCCGGCAAGAACTTGATCGAGGCAGTGGAAAAGATCGACCAGATCATGGAGGAGGCTTCGGCCGTTTTACCAGCCGATGTAAGTCTTACGAAGGCAAATGATCAATCGGCCAAGACGGAAAATCAGGTGAGTGACCTGGTAAACAATATAATATTCGGGATTATCCTGGTGGTAACTGTATTGATGTTCTTCCTCGGTTTCAGGAATGCTTTATTTGTTGGATTTGCTATCCCTATGTCCATGTTCATGAGCTTTATGATATTATCGGCACTTGGATACACCATGAATACCATGATCCTTTTTGCCCTCATTATGGGCTTAGGGATGTTGGTTGATAATGGGATCGTGGTGGTTGAAAATGTATATCGCCTTATGGATGAGGAGGGTATGACTAGATTGCAGGCCGCGAAGAAAGGTATTGGAGAGATCGCATTTCCCATTATTATTTCCACCGCTACCACGGTTGCCGCTTTTGTTCCGCTGGGAATGTGGCCTGGAGTCATGGGAGAATTTATGAAGTACTTCCCCATTACACTTTCGGTGGTACTTGGTTCTTCCCTGTTTGTAGCAATCTTCATGAATTCCATGTTGGTGTCAAAATTCATGGAAGTGGGTGAAAAGAACTTAACCGTTAAACAACTTATTAGAGTATCTGCCATCATGATCCCCATTGGAATTTTCATTCTTTTGGTGGGTGGAGCTGTGCGTGGATTGGGAAGTCTTATCATTGTTATAGCCATTATGTTTTGGATTTATCGTTATGGATTAAAAAAGCTTGCCAATAGATTCCAGACCAAGGTCATGACACGAATTGAAAGTAGTTACCAGCGATTTTTAGCCTGGGCACTGGGCCGTTATCGACCAATTTACTTCGTGGTTGGGATCTTCATGTTACTGTTTCTGGTTTTTGCCGGATTTGGAGCCTCTGTGGGGGCCAAGCGGACCAGTATCGAATTCTTCCCAGACAACACTCCCAACCAGATCATAGTTTATATTGAATATCCCGAAGGAACCGACATAGAACGTACCAATAAGATCACGAAACAGATAGAGGCGATCGTTTACGATGAAGTGAACAATTCGGAATATATCCAAGGTGAGGATTATAACTTTCTGGTAGAATCTGCGGTATCGCAAGTAGGTGAAGGAGCGGGAAATCCCCAAACCGATGGCGGGAGTGCCGCAGAGATGCCACATCGTGCCAAGATCACAGCTACCATGCGTGAATATAAATTCAGGAACGGGAAGGACAGTGAAGTTCTACGCAAGCGGGTGCAGGAAGCGTTAAAAGGCATCTATCCGGGGGTCGCTATTTCGGTTGAAAAAGACGCCGTAGGACCTCCAGCAGGCTATCCTATCAACATCGAGCTGGATGGTAAAGATTATGAAGAGTTGATCGCTACTGCCGAGAAAATGCGCAACTTCATAAACACCAAGAATATCGCGGGAATCGAGGAATTGAAAATTGACGTGAACAAGGGCAAACCATCCATGCAAGTTGTAGTGGATCGGGAAAAGTCGGGAGAATTGGGAGTCCCGGCCGGTAAAGTGGGAAATCAACTGCGACGGTCCTTGTTTGGTGAGAAAGCAGGTGTCTTCAAGAAAGATGGCGAAGACTACGACATCAATGTAAGGTTCGACAAGAACGAGCGATATGATCCATCGGCCTTGTTCAATCAAAACATCACCTTCCGTGATCAAGCCACGGGTCGCATAAAAGAAGTACCGGTATCTGCAGTGGCTTCGCAAAGAAATACCTCATCATTCAGTGCCATAAAGCATCGCGACACCAAGCGAGTAGTGACGGTTTATTCGGCGCTGGCTCCCGGTTATACCGATGCTGCCGCAATTGTGGATCAGGTTCAAAATGAAATGAATAGTTTTACTGAACTTCCGGAAGGGGTTGGTATAGACTATACGGGACAGATCGAAGAACAAAACAAACAAATGGCCTTTCTTATGAGTGCCTTTTTTGCGGGATTGGGACTTATTTTCCTCATTTTGATCTTTCAATTCAGTTCCATTTCAAAACCAACCATCATCATGATAGCGATCTTTCTAAGCTTTATTGGTGTATTTGGAGGGATCCTGGCAACGGGTGCTTCGTTCGTGATCATGATGACCATGATGGGGATTATCTCCCTGGCAGGAATTGTGGTGAATAATGGGGTTGTACTATTGGATTATACCCAATTACTTATTGATCGAAGAATTGTAGAATTGGACTTGCCAGATGATGCGTTGCTCCCAAAAGAAGACATCAAGGAGATCATCGTGCAGGGTGGTAGAGCCAGACTTCGACCGGTAATCCTCACTGCGATAACCACGGTCTTGGGTCTCATTCCCTTAGCAATAGGGGTTAATATCGACTTCTTCAGTTTGTTTTCTGAATTGGACCCTAAATTCTATCTGGGAGGCGATAATGTGGTTTTCTGGGGACCGCTAGCGTGGGCTGTGATCTACGGATTGATCATCGCCACCTTTCTTACACTGATCATTGTTCCAACCCTGTTCTATCTCATCTATCGTTTCAAAATGTGGATAAGAAACTTTCGAACTAAGCCCGAATCCAGGGCGGCGGCGTATAAAACTGCAGCATAGTAAATTAACTTGAAAACCCCTTTCAGAAATAAATCTGAAAGGGGTTCTTATAGTTATAATGTACAGCTTCTCGCTGCTTAGATATTCACTACAATCCTTCGTTAAATGGTGTAGGGAATGCACTTATCACGTTGTCTCCGGTACGGTCCAGAGGAACATTGGTTGAATTCAATCTATCCAGACGACGAAGATCTACCCAACGATGTCCTTCGGCCAGTAGTGAAAATCTTCTTTGCTGAAGGATTTCATTGATCAAAGAGGTAGAGTCCGTTGCTCCTGCGTAGTCTGCCAATCCCGCGGCATTTCTTACGCGATTGATAGCTGCAACCGATTCACCAGGATTATTGGTCACCTGAGCTTCGGCATACATTAGGATCAACTCCTCGTTTCGAATCATGTATACAGGATCTACGTTACTATCGTATAACGCGATTTGATAATCGCCCGAGAGTCCATCGAAAGTAACTGTTCCAGAATCGAATAAAATCGCTTTTTCAGCAACCCGGGTATCTCCAGCTTCTGCAGCATCGATCCAGGATGGATGGATCATGAATTCCTGTCCGGATTGATTAGGCACATGGAATTGCGTATTGGAAATGTCATTTCCAGTCAATCCAAAAACATGAGCCGGGCCCGTATTCAAGTCGCCATTGATGTCAAAGAAAGATTGATTCAACAGGTTCCGAACTTCTGCCATATTCCCTTGATACAAGGCAACACGTGCAGCAAGAGCTCGATTGAATTCGGCAAACGTGCTGGGTGTATCGAAACCAGCAAATCCTGAACTAAGTCCATAGTCGAAACTTGCTCCGGCGCTATTCAAATTGGCAAATCCCTCATCCAGGATATCTCGGATTCCAGCCAATGCGGTGCTGTAATCGACGATAGGTCCCAGGTTGTCAGGATCCTCAACATCCAATCTAATTCCGTTACTGAACTGACGGTTTGCCACCATCAATAAGGCATAGGCCTTCAGGGTTTTCGCATACCCGTAATATCCATTCTTCTCCAAATCGCCAAAACCAGCCACCGAATTTTCCACGGAGGTAATTAAAATATTGGCAGACTTGACGATCTTATACCAAGCGGCAAACGCACGGGTAGTAAGGAATCCATTATTATCCAGTGGCCCTTTGAGGAGCTCTCCTGTATATCGGGGATCTACCCCGGTGAGGTCATAATATTCTCTGGCCAGTATACTCACTGTGTCGTAGTGGAATGCCAGATCATTTCTCATAACAGCCTCTAGTCCGGCAGCTAACAACTGGACGTCTGCTTGAGAGGACCCATTTTCAAAGCTTTCTACACTGGGCGCATTAGGGTTTTCTATCTCTACCAATTCACATCCGGATAAGATCATCACGGTGCAAAAGAGAAAGAGTTTCAAGGTTATATTCTTCATAATATCTTTTTTTTTAGAAATTAACGTTCAAATGAAAGTTCACAAACTTAGAAGCAGGGTAAGGTGTTACCTCTACGTTGTTTGCCAACACATTGTTACCAAAGTTCGAAACTTCAGGATCGTAACTGTTATAGTCAAATATATTGATCAGGTTTCTACCGGAAACTCCTACTTTAACCATGTCGGTAAAGTCGATCCATCCGTCTGGGAAAGTAAAATACAATCCTATTTCTCGAAGTCTAATATAACCCGCATCCTCAATGACAGGATCGGGATTCACGAACGCCTGACTGGCTCTGTAAGGTCCATTAGCCAACTGCCCTGAAGGATCCAATCCGAAATCGTCATAGTCCCAGGTAGTTCCGGCCAGGTCATACAAGAGTGTAGTCAAGTTGATAGCGTCTCCGCCTTCTTTCCAATGCCACAAGAACGTAAGGTCAAAACCTTCATAGCTCAATTGGTTGAACCAAGACATTTGGAAATCTGGTTCGGCATCTCCATATACGAAGAATCCATCGCCTTCAGGATCTCTTTCGGCTATTTCAGCAGCCGTGAAATCTGCAGGATTGTAAGTACCCACAATTTGTGTAGCGCTTTTCCCTTCCTGGATCAAGAACGTACCTAGTGAAGCAGCAAATCCTCCTTCAGTGAAACTTGGAACGTCCAAACGTGTTATTTCCGACTGGTTCTTCCACCACTTAAAGTTGGCAGTCCACTGTAGATCATCGTTGTCGATAATGGCAGCATTTAAGCCTATTTCGACACCATCATTGGTTAATTCCCCAGCATTCTTTGTAGTTGAAGTAAAACCAGAAGAGGTAGGTGTATCTGTCTCGATGAGCAGATCATCAATGACCTTGTTATACAAACTAACCTCGAGGCTAATTCTATTGTTCAATAGTCCAAAATCAAGTCCGTATTCCAATTCTTTTTGGCGCTCTGGACCTATGTTAGGATTTCCGCGAAGGTTCTGCGGACTAACACCAGAGGTCCCATCGATGAACTGTGCGTTCATGAGAGAGAAACGATCGTTGAAATTTGGGAATCTTCCCGATTCACCATAAGCAACACGTGGTTTCAAGTTACTCACTACACCTTCACCGAAAAAGTCGAATTTATGAATGTTTACGGCTAAGTTTCCTTTTGGATAGTAATAGGTTTCATTTGCATCTCCATTGTTGGTAGACTTGTCTCCCCGAACACCACCGGTTGCGATGATCATGTCCTTGAAGTTGATCTCAGTTTGCCCGAAGAAACCAGTATCCTTTTGAGGAATAATAGTTTGTTGGGTACCAACGTTGGACGATTGTCCCAGGTTAACTTGAGAACCGTTTAATCCAGTGGCAATGGTGATCACAGTATTTCTTCTAAAATCCTGCAGGAAGCTACCTACTTGTGTAGTGAAGCTCAATCCATTGTCCAGGTCCAAATCATGCACCAGGAAAGCAGACAGGTTGAAGTTAGTATTCACCGTTGTTCCCGAGATGGCCACCCCTCCTAAAGAAGTTGGGTCCCTGAAATAGGACAGTGCCTTCGGGAAAATACTGGTCGTTCTCAAAGTATATTGGTCAAATCCACCTTGGAGCACCAATTTTAATCGGTTTTGGTCTCCCTGGATCATTTTGAGGTTCGAAGTCGCACTACCTATAAAGCGATTGATCTCCTCACGGTTTGTAGTAATGGCTATTGTTTCCAACACGTTAGATCCGGCACCCCCCTGAGGGTAAACACCGTCTGTAGGCGACAAGTTCTCCCATGGATAGGTAAATGCCAATGCGTACCCTACGGTTCTATTTGCATTACCGTTGTTGAAGAATCCCCGATCTGATTTAGAATTGATATAGTTGGAAGTAACATATAGATCTAACCAATCGTTGAAACGCTGCCCTATGTTTAGTCGAACAGCACTCTTCACATATCCGGTATTATCTACCAAACCGGGTTCGTTCTTGTGTGTTACTCCGAAGAAGTAATCATTTTTCTCACTTGCTCCGGAAGAAGTGAAACGGGTGGTATAGGAAACGCGCTGCTTATCGAAAAGCTCCGCTTCATAATCTCGTAAACCGTCCAGGTTGAAATTTGCAGGACCTCCCAGCGCTTCAATCTCGGCCTGGTCCCAGTCTCTAAGACCCAAAAGCTGGGTTGGACTTCTTACCCCAAGCGTTTGAGAGAAGGATACCTTGGCATCACCCCTTTTACCGCGTTTGGTTGTTATGATCACAACACCCCCAGCAGCTCGCGAACCATAAATGGCGGCGGCAGAGGCTCCTTTAAGGATCTCAACATTCTCAATATCTTCTGGATCAATATCAGCAATACGGTTGGAAGCATCATCCTGGTTGGTGGAAGGATTCCCACCTCCGGCAGCTTGACTAACTATATTATTTCCCAATCCTATGGACGAGTTGTCTACATAGACCCCGTCAACGATGAAAAGTGGTTGCTGATCACCAAAAATGGAAGTAACTCCGCGCAATCGCATGGAAATACCTCCTCCGGGTGCTCCCGAGTTGGCTTTGATCTCCGCACCGTTGAACTTGCCATATAAAGCACCGTCCAAACCAGATTGTGTGGTAACTCCAGTTAATTCTTCGGCAGAGATGGAGGCAACGGCATTGGCCGCATTGGATCGCTTGGTGGACGTTGCCAAACCAGTAACGATGACCTCTTCAAGTGCCTCGGCAGATTCTGCCATAACAACATTTACAACTCCTGCCGCACTCACCGATTGCTCCACAGTAGTGAATCCTAGGGATGAAAATTCTAGGACCACTGGTAAACTGGCAACATCGATGCTATAATTTCCATCGCCATCGGTGGTGGTACCATTGGTAGTACCCTTTTCGATCACATTAGCAAAGGAAACTGGGTCTCCGCTGTCTGTGCTTACTGTACCCGAAATCGTATTCTGAGCGAACACAAAGCAAGGTAAAAGCAATAAAAACAGGAGTATCCTGTAATTAAGGTTGTTTTGTTTCATAATTATTAAGTTTAAGTTAATAATTCGAAATTACTTTTAATTCTTCATTTAAACCAATGATTCATTCGTTTTTTTTCAGCGTAGTTCCCTATCTACTCATAATTCCTTAAAACAACTGAGAGTCATTATAGTATGTTAAAAAAAACAAGGGATTCCCCTTTAATCTTTATAAATTTGCATCTTCCTTCAGAAATCAAACTTGCATGTATCGCACGAAAAACAACGGTGAACTTCGAATAGACCACGTAAATGAAACTGTGACCCTCGCCGGATGGGTGCAAAAAACAAGGGACAAGGGCTTCATGGTATGGGTCGATCTACGTGATCGCTACGGAATTACCCAATTGATCTTCGATGAGGAACGAACCTCTAAGGATGTCATGGATATGGCCTCCAAACTGGGAAGGGAATTCGTTATCCAAGTAAAAGGGACGGTAATCGAGCGAGAGTCCAAAAACAAGAACATTCCTACAGGGGAAATTGAGGTATTGGTTTCTAAAATCGTGATCTTAAATGAATCCCTTACACCTCCCTTTACCATAGAAAATGAAACCGATGGCGGCGAAGACCTCCGGATGAAATACCGTTATCTGGATATACGGCGTGCACCAGTACGAAAAAATCTGGAATTTCGGCACAAGGTTACCATGGCCGTAAGGAACTACCTTTCTGCAAAGAACTTCGTAGAAGTGGAAACCCCCTACCTCATCAAGTCAACACCTGAAGGGGCACGCGATTTTGTGGTCCCCAGCCGAATGAATGAAGGTGAGTTTTATGCCCTTCCGCAGTCCCCCCAAACATTCAAACAATTACTCATGATTGGAGGTATGGACAAATACTTCCAAATCGTAAAATGTTTCAGGGATGAAGACTTGAGGGCCGACCGGCAACCCGAATTTACACAGATCGACTGTGAAATGGCCTTCGTGGAGCAAGAAGATATTCTACAGACCTTCGAGGGACTTACTCGCCATTTGCTGAAAGAGATCAATGGAGTGGATGTTGAGACCTTCCCGCGAATGACTTTCGACGAGGCCATGATGAAATACGGAAACGACAAGCCGGATATACGCTTTGGAATGGAATTCGGAGAACTCAATGCAGTTACTCAACATAAGGAATTCAACGTTTTCAATAAAGCCGAACTGGTGATAGGGATTGCGGTTCCCGGCGGAAACAACTTCACACGAAAGGAGATAGACCAATGGATCGAATGGGTGAGACGCCCTCAAATTGGAGCCTTGGGAATGGTATATTGTCGATACAACGACGATGGCAGTTTTAAATCCTCCGTGGACAAATTCTACGACCAGGAGGATCTCGCTGCATGGGCCAAGGCTACCGGTGCAAGCCCCGGAGATATTGTTTTTATCCTATCGGGAGAAACCAATAAAGTAAGGGCGCAGTTAAGCGCGTTGCGCATGCAGATCGCCGAGAAATTGGGGCTCCGTAAGGCCCAGGAGTTCGCACCACTGTGGGTAGTGGACTTCCCGTTGCTTGAATGGGATGAAGAAACCAAGCGGTACCATGCCATGCACCATCCGTTTACGTCCCCCAAACCAGGACAGATGGAGTTGTTGAAATCTGATCCTGGCGCCGTGAAGGCCAATGCCTATGATCTGGTACTCAATGGTAACGAGATTGGTGGTGGTTCGATACGAATTCACAACAAACAAATTCAAGCCCAGATGTTCGATTACCTAGGGTTCACCCCTGAAGAAGCCAGGGCACAATTCGGATTTTTAATGGATGCCTTCGAATATGGCGCACCTCCCCACGGTGGGATCGCCTTCGGACTGGACCGTTTGGTGGCTATCTTGGGCGGACAAGAAACTATTCGCGATTTTATCGCCTTTCCGAAGAACAATGCAGGAAGGGATGTGATGATCGATGCACCGGCCCCTATAGATCCTGAACAGCTAAAAGAGCTTCACTTACAACTCCAGCGAAAACCGTAAATTTAAAATCCTGCTCGCCAGGATTTTTTAGTAAACAGGCCCATGCCACCAAAAAAACGCAACGTACTCACCCGCTTCCTAATTTGGCGGATGAAGCATATCTCGCACAAACAATTCGTGTTTTTGCTGAGCATGGTAGTTGGACTCATGGCTGGCTTAGCCGCAGTGATCATAAAGAACGCAACCCATTTCATTCAATTATTGCTACAGGGTAAATTCATCGAAGAATACCACACTGCCTTTTATTTTGTCTTTCCAATCCTTGGGCTTGTACTGGTTTACCTAATCGTAAGGTTCATGCTAAAAGTACAGCCAACTCAGGGGATACCTGCTACCCTGTTCGCTATTTCCAAAAAGAAGGGTATCATGGAACGGTTTCAAATGTACGCCAGCTTAATAACCGCTCCATTGACCGTTGGATTTGGTGGCTCTGTAGGATTGGAGGGGCCCACCGTTTCAACCGGTGCAGCCTTGAGTTCCAATCTCTCGAGATTGCTGCATCTCAATCAATCCACCCGCACCTTGCTCATTGGCTGCGCGGCTGCCGGAGCCATGGCTGCGATCTTCAAAGCACCTATAGCGGCAATTATTTTTGCCATTGAAGTATTTAGCCTGGATTTGACCCTGGTCTCCCTCATCCCATTGCTTCTTTCGTCGGTGTCTGCCATCGTCACCTCGTATTTTTTCTTCGGAGATGATATACTCCTTCCATTCGACATTCAGGATAAATTCAGCATCGAACATATTCCTTCTTTCATTGTTCTTGGACTTGTTGCGGGGTTTGTATCTATTTATTTCACAGTCACCTATGAACGTTTCCAAAAATTCTTCGCCAGAATTTCCTCCCCAACAAAACGAATGTTGTTAGGCGCGGTGGGAATTGGGCTTCTTGTTTACCTGGTACCACCCCTATACGGGGAGGGGTTCGAAGTGATCAACGACCTGGTCCAGGGAAATCCCGAACGTGCATTGCAAAACAATATCTTCAACCTGGATCTGGACAACGCCTGGGTAGTGATCGCTTTACTTGGAGGCCTTGTTATATTCAAGATCATTGCCAGCGCACTAACCTTTGGGGCCGGTGGCGTAGGAGGAATCTTCGCCCCCACACTTTTCATGGGTAGTATTTTGGGGAATTGTGTTGCCAAGATCATAAACGTCCTGGGGTTTGAAGTTTCCGAGAGTAACTTCACACTGGTTGGAATGACCGGCTTGATGGCTGGAGTTCTGCATGCACCGCTAACGGCTATCTTCCTCATCGCCGAAGTGACAGGTGGCTACGAGCTATTCATTCCATTGATGATCACGGCCGCCATTGCATACAGCCTTACGAAATACTTTGTTCCTCACTCGGTCTATGCCATGGAATTGGGCCGAACCGGAGAACTCATCACGCACGACAAGGACCATGCAGTACTCACTCTAATGGATCTTGAGTCGGTGATCGAAACAAATTTCGTGGCGATCGATACCGCGATGACCTTAGGTGAAATCGTGAAGGAAGCGGTTGTGAAGTCGAATCGTAATATATTCCCAGTGATCGACAAAGAAAGCCTGCAGTTGGAGGGGATCATACTACTCGATGACCTGCGACCAGTCATGTTTGACCAGTCACTGTACCATGTACTCACCGCCGAACAACTGATGAAAAACCCCCCTGCGATCATTGATCTTTCAGAAGACAAGATGACCGACGTAATGAAGAGGTTTGAGGAAACCGGAGCCTGGAATCTTCCGGTGGTTTCCAACGATGCCTACCATGGTTTTGTGTCAAAATCGAAATTGCTTACAGCCTATCGTAGGAAATTAATTGTATTTTCAAGGAAGTAATCATGCGCACCTTTTTAGTCATACTATTTATTGCCATCGTCCTCACATTGGGATTTGGGTTATACAACCAATCCTCAGATCCTAAGACTGCCGAATTTTGTATAGGTATTTCAATAGCGGCCCTTTTTTTCGTTTGGATGCCGTTCTTTATTTATCACCGCTGGAGGAAAAGAGACCTTAAAGATTATATGCTTACCAAAGAAAACATAGACAAAATGCGGGATGAAGGGAATAAGAAAAAACTCTAATTCATTGAGGTTGTCAAAAATATTTTCAAATTTTAACATTTGACAATTTAATTCCATTACCTTTACGTCTCAATTATTAATTATTATTTTTTATTACAATGGAAGGAACAGTAAAGTTTTTTAACGAGTCTAAAGGTTACGGATTCATCACCAACGATGAGACCGGTAAAGACATTTTCGTACACGTAACCGGACTTAACGGCGAAGCCCTTAACGAGGGAGATAAAGTTGAGTACGTAGAAGAAGAAGGAAGAAAAGGAATGGTCGCCGCGCAAGTAAAGGTGGTCCACGAATAAGATATATCTTGACCAACCAGTAGATGCCTCCGTTGCTCGTGCAACGGAGGTTTTTTTTATCTATTTTTTGGGCAACGGCCGGGCTGTTCGTTCTATCCCTCCCGCGCCAAAGCTAAGGAGGGGATGCCACTGCCATCCCTGTTGCAAGACAAATCCAGGTTGCCTAATTTAAATTTCGTTTCTCGATGAAGAATTTCTTCAATAAAGTGGCGGCCTCCTCCTCCTGGATACCTCCCTTCATTTTGGTTTTGGGATGAAGCTTGGTTTTCATTTTTATACATCCGCGCTGGGTATCCCTTGCCCCGTAAACAATCTTTGATATCTGACTCCAGGCCAGGGCCCCTGCGCACATCTGACAAGGCTCAATGGTGACATACAAAGTACATCCTACGAGATACTTCCCTCCCAAATAATTCGCAGCAGCAGTAATGGCTTGCATTTCGGCATGGGCCGTCACATCGTTCAACGTTTCGGTTAGATTGTGCGCACGTGCAATTATTTGATTATCGACCACCACGACAGCACCAATGGGAACTTCCCCTTTCTCATAGGCCGCCTCCGCCTCCTGCAAAGCGCGTTTCATGAAATAAGTATCGTCGTAGGGCTTGATCATTTAGTGTTGAGTCTTGAGCATTCAAAACTACGAATAAACTAATTTCCAATAACCGTATCTTTGTGTTATGGTCACGACCCTATTAAATAGTATCGATTATCCGGCCGATCTTCGGAAACTATCCCGTGAAGAATTACCTCAACTTGCCAAGGAACTACGGGAATTCATCATTAATATAGTCGCCACTAAGGAAGGGCATCTGGGAGCAAGCCTGGGGGTGACCGAATTGACCATTGCCCTGCACTATGTGTTCAATACCCCGCACGATATTTTGGTTTGGGATGTAGGTCACCAGGCATACGGACATAAGATCATCACTGGCCGGCGCGAACAATTCCATACCAACCGAAGGTTGGGAGGACTGAGCGGATTTCCGAAAAGGGGAGAGAGTGAGTATGATGTTTTTGGAACAGGCCATAGTAGCACGGCAATCTCAGCTACGCTGGGGATGGCAATTGCATCGCAATTGACACATGCTGCGAAGCAGCACATTGCCGTGGTGGGAGATGCCTCCATAGCCAGCGGGATGGCCTTCGAAGCCCTGAATCACGCCGGAGTAACAAACACCAATATCCTCGTGATCCTGAACGACAATGCCATTGGGATCGATCCTAGTATTGGGGCACTTAAGGAATACCTCACCAAAGTGACCCTGGAAAAAAAACCCGATTCCGACAATATTTTTGAAGCCCTCAATTTCGACTATTCCGGACCTTTAGATGGGCATGATCTGGATGTAATGATCACCGAGCTGGAGCGTTTGAAAAATGTTTCCGGCCCCAAACTACTACACCTAATCACCAAAAAAGGGAAAGGCCTTCGGCAGGCGGAAGAAGACCAGGTGAAATACCATGCCCCTGGCAAATTCGACGCAGATACGGGAGACCTAATTCCCAAGGAAACCGGTGACCTCCCGCCGAAATTCCAGGATGTTTTTGGTAAAACCATTGTTGAACTAGCCGCAAATAACCCCCGTATTGTAGGGATCACGCCAGCCATGCCTACCGGCAGTTCATTAAAATTAATGATGGATCGCTTTCCCGAACGCGCATTCGATGTTGGTATCGCCGAACAACATGCGGTGACCCTGGCAGCCGGGTTGGCAACCCAGCGAATGATCGTATTTTGCAATGTCTATTCCACCTTCCTGCAGCGAGCATACGACCAGGTGATCCACGATGTCTGCCTCCAGGACCTACCGGTTATTTTTTGCCTGGACCGAGCCGGGATCGTAGGAGAAGACGGGGCTACACATCATGGGATATTCGATATCACCTATTTGCGATGCATTCCCAACCTTATTGTGTTTGCACCACGAAACGAGATGGAATTGCGGAATATCATGTACACTGCGGCTCAAGGACTGGACCATCCAATCGCCATTCGTTATCCAAGGGGTCGAGGGCACATGATGCAATGGGAAGGTCCATTCAAAAGAATTGAATTAGGAATCGGTGAGACTTTAAAAGAAGGGCAAGACCTTGCCTTGCTTTCAGTAGGAGCCATCGCCACTAATGCTTTGGAGGCAATTGAAATGGTGGAACAAACAACCGATACACAAATTGCACACTACGACCTTCGTTTTATAAAACCACTGGATGAGGAGCTGCTTCATTCCATTTTCAGAAAACATAAAACCATTATCACCCTGGAGGACGGAGTAAAAAAAGGAGGTTTTGGAAGTGCGATCGCCGAATTTGCCGTGGAGAACAACTATCCTAATCGAATAAAAATCCTCGGGGTTCCAGATGTCTTCCCTCAGCAGGGAAGTATCACAGAATTGCAGGAATTATGTGGTATTTCGGCAGCCAAGATCGCTCAAGTCATTCAGGATTTCGTTTGATCTAAAGATTCCCCTTGATCTTCTGAAATAATTGTAACGCATTCCCATCGGTCAATCTGGCGATCATTCCGCAGCACTCCATTAAAGCTTCATACAAGGTACCTTGCGGTTCTCTTGTTGCGTGAATCCCTTTTAACAAAAGTTGATCGTATTGAGTGGAATTCCCAAGAAGAGCATGTTCGAAAGCTGTGGTATAGGAATCCAGCAAAGTAGTGAGGATGTGGTAACCGGCAATTTCTTTTTCCACAACCTCAGTGCTCTCATAGACCTTCTCAACAGAAATCTTGATGATGTCGTCTATCTGAGCTTTGTACTTACTTTGATCCAACAGGGCATTTGAAAAGTCGCCTTTTAGAATCGATTCTTCGTTTAAAGTGAACAGGGACACCGCCTCGGTGATCAGGGTACTAATGGCAAGCGATCTCAAATAAGCTAGTCGGTCCTTGGACTGAGTAAGCCGGTTGTATTTGTCTTTATTTATCGTGTCCTGAACCAGCTTGATCAAATACTCCAGGGCGAATTCTTCTTCGATCCAACCCAGGTTGATCCCGTCCTCAAAGTCGATGATGGTATAACAAATATCATCGGCCGCTTCTACCAGAAAGGTAAGTGGGTGACGGCAATACCGACCGTCTCCTTGCCGGATCAAACCCAGTTCATTGGCAACTTCAGTAAAAAAGGGAACTTCCGCCTGGAACACTCCGTATTTCTTGTCGGCTATATGTGATGTTGGTTTCTTCGGAAGGGATTCTTTTGGGTATTTGGTGAATGCTCCCAGGGTTGCATACGACAATCTCAACCCTCCATCTACTCCATTTTTGCTTTCCGTCAAAATTTTAAACCCGTTGGCATTCCCTTCAAAATCGATGAGATCCTGGTATTCCTTCGCTGACAGATGTTCTTTAAATCGCGCTCCTTTTCCGTTTAAAAAGTAATCTCCTATGGCCTTTTCACCGCTATGTCCGAATGGTGGATTCCCGATATCGTGTGCCAAAGACGCGGCAGCAACGATCGAACCAAAATCATTGAATTGATGTCCGTGTACATCGCGAAGTTGCGGATGCTTTTCCAGAAGTGCCTGTCCTACTGCTCGCCCCAGTGACCGGCCAACCACACTCACCTCCAAGCTGTGCGTTAATCGGGTATGAACAAAAGAGGTTTTTGATAAAGGAATTACCTGCGTCTTGTCCTGCAAACTTCGAAACGCAGCAGAGAAGATCACCCGATCGTAATCCACTTCAAATCCCAGACGTGTCTCATCCTGTTCAATTCGTAATCGTTTGTTGGTATCTCCTTGTCGGCGTAAAGAAAGAAGCTGTTCCCATTGCATCATGGATTAGATTTTGAAAGCTGAAAGATAGTTGATTCCAGGTGTTTTAAAAGCCATTCAGAAAATATTGCTCGCTGGCTTAAAGATCTTAGGCAGTATTTCGTCGCCACAAATAAAAAAAGCGGCCTAAAAGACCGCTTTAGAAATTCTAATTTTAGCATCGCTTAATAAAAAGTAACATTCCCGTCACTAATATCGTACATCGCTCCTGCGATCTTGATCTCACCCTTGTCTTCCATTTCTTTTAGAATTGGACTATCGGTGCGAATTTTATCGATGGTCATATGTACATTCTTTCTGGCCACTTCATTTACAAAATCGATATTTCCTGAATTCCGCTGAGACTCTTCAACAGGCTCTGCAACTGCAGCTACGGCTGGTTCCAGTTTATTGATCAAATGGGTGAGATTTCCCATACGAGCGTGATCGCAAGCTCCTTTAACTGCACCACATGCAGTGTGTCCCAAAACCAGGATGAGTTTGGTACCGGCCAGCTTACAGGCGAATTCCATACTCCCCAGTATATCTTCGTTGACAAAGTTGCCAGCGATTCGAACACTGAAAATGTCTCCAATACCCTGATCGAACAATAGTTCGGCAGAAACTCTGGAGTCTATACAATGTAATACGGTCGCAAATGGATATTGTCCCTTGCTCGTATCTTGAACTTGTTCAGCCAGGTCACGGTTGGCGAAGTTGTTGCTTATAAATCGTTTGTTGCCATCCTTTAAAGCCTGCAAAGCCGAATCTGGAGTCATTGCAGCTTGTGTATCTTTAGTTTGTGCTTTCATAGTTTTAGTCTTTTTTGTTATTATTTCCGTTCTCTTTTATAAATGCCAGGCAGTCATTAAACCTGGTAAAGATCTGTTCTTTAGGAACCAGATCGGGAATTATATCGATTCGCTCCATCAAATACCTGGGTTGGGGAAGCGGATTTACAAACAATACCTTTATGTTCCGTTTAGCCAGGTCTACCAAAACGTCCTCCAGTGCGTATAAACCAGATTGGTCTATATACTGCATGCGGCCCATCCTGAAGATCACCGCCGTTGCTGAGTCTGGGATCTGATCTGCCAATTGCTGAAATTCACTGGTAGTTCCAAAGAATAAAGGTCCCTTGATGTGTTTGATGAACACCTTATCCTTCAACTCCTCTGGGAAATTAACCTCATCCTCCCATGCCTTTTCTTTCAACAAGGGTTTTACATCGGAACGTTCCGCAGTGAGATCTCCTATCTTCTTCATAAACATGAGCGATGCGATCACCAGTCCAATTCCCACTGCATACACCAGGTTCCATACCGAAGAAAGCACCAATACAACGAGCAGTACCACCACTTCCGTGCGAGGCATACTCGGGATGGCCTTCAGTCCGCGATAATCCATTACTCCAATACCTACAGTGATGAGGATCCCGGCCAAAACTGCCGCTGGAATTTGCGATGCCACGGGACCTAACGCCAGTAAGATCATAAGTAGTAACACTCCTGCGATCATCCCGGATAGACGTGTCTTTCCACCGGAGTTAATATTTACTACCGTACGGATGGTGGCTCCCGCTCCCGGAATACCCCCGAAGATGGCACCGATACTATTACCGATTCCTTGTCCGACCAATTCCTTGTTCGGTTTGTGTCGGGTTTTGGTCATGTTATCTGCTACTACCGACGTGAGTAGTGAGTCAATCGCTCCTAATAGCGCCAGGGTAAGGGCGGTAAAGATATAAGGCGTTATGCTTGCTACGCTGAATTCGCTAAAAATTTCCAGGTTTGGAACGGGTAATCCCTGAGGGATTTCTTCGATTCTTCGATAATCCAATTTCAGCCCAAAGGCCAGTCCCGACATCACCAATAAGGCTACCAGCGTACTGGGCAC
>JABDNM010000247.1 GCA_013043825.1 Flavobacteriaceae bacterium | reverse complement strand
GGGCGATACAAAATACAGCACCAGCCCTATAATGAATTGAATGTGGGTAACGATGAGAGTGAATAGTGCGATACGAAAATCTTTGGGTTGATATTCTTTATTTCCAAAGAACCCTGCCAGGGCGTTGATGGTAGCGATCAACAACATGAAAACTACCAAATAGGCCCACCAGGAATGTATAAATTGAATGGTTTCGTACATAGTTAGCTGTGTTAATGGTTTAATCAAAGGTAGCGATAAAACAATAAAAAAACCGCCCTACACGAGTAGAGCGGTTTTAAAATAATCAATTTATAGAAGACTAGAATTTAAGTCTTAAGCTGGCATTATAAGTTCTACCTATTCCCAGATAGTATCCAAAGGCATCTCTTTGATTGATATATGCCTCATTGAATAAGTTGAATACGTTTCCACGGAAGGTCAATTCCTGGTCTCCAACTTTGAAGTCCCAGGTAAGACCTGCGTCTACGATGCTGTAGCTTGGCAATTTCATGGCCTGGTATTGTCCACCTGCCAAGGCAGTTTCGGCTACGTCTTCAGGATCTACAAACTCGTAAAGATCCTTGAAGAAGTTATAGTCGGCGTCGAAACGAACATCTTCACAAAGATCAACAGTGATCCCTGCTCCGAAGGAAGTTTGAGGGGCGTTCCCCACCTTCACTCCGGTTAGGTCTACACTTCCATCTGTTATAATGAAATTACCGGTATCATTATTTTGAAGGGTAAAGGGCGTAGTTCCATCAAATTTCCAGTCACCTGCAGATCCGAATGCTCTCAATCTCCAGATTCCGCCTACGGGACGGTACTGGAATTGGAATTCGATCCCCTGGTGAATTTGAGTTACATCGGTCAAGCGATAGGTAGAAGTTTGCTCATCGCCAACTTCAGGTCCATTTACGGAAATGAAACGGTTACCCCATTCGGTTCTGTAAAGATCCAGGTCGAATTTAAAGATGTCGTTTTGGAAACGGTATCCACCTTCCAGTCCTTTGATCTCTTCATTTTCCACATCCGGCTCCACCAAAGCATTCGAATTACGAATGTCTGCGAAGATGTTATCCAGGTAAGGTTGTCTTTCGTAGAAACCGGTATTCACAAAGAAAGTATTTTCAGGATCCACATCGATTGAGGCTCCCCCTTTGATATTATAACCTGTCTTTGTTAATTTTTCAGATTTCCCAAGTCCGTCTCCCGATCCAACGAAACGCCCTTCTCTCTGGAAGGATTGAGACGATACTGCTCCCTGAACGAAGGCAGAGAAGATATCTGTGGCAAATTCGATTTGTCCAAATCCACCAATGTAGTTGATGTCTTCAGAGTAGTCGTATTGCGTACGGTTGGCCTCATCAGCTGAATCGAAGAGCGCAGACCACGGATCGGCTGGATATTCCGTAGAAAACTGATAGGTATCAGGACGATCTGTTCTGAAGTTGTCCTGGAAAGCAGTAAGGCCCAAAAGATCGTTCACTTGTCGGAAGTGATCTCCGTGATACAATCTACCATCCATTCCAACATTAAAGTTCCAGTTCTCACCGGCTTCGATGTTCAAGCTTGAAAGCAATCCATACCAGTTGTGGTTGTTCACAGATGCTCTACGAATGTAGGAATCGCTAAAGTTCCCAACTCCATTGTCTGAAGTAGCCATGTTGTTAATCACGATCTGGTCGAAGTCAATCTCATCCTGATTGTTGCCGAAGCCTCCAACACGAACACGACCTCTTCCAAGTCCTCCTGTTCCTCCTCCACGTCCCCAAGAGGCGTAAAGTACGGTCGAAAGATCCAAATTGTCGTTGATGTCGAAATCCCAGTTCAGGTTGGCAACCGGTTTGTGATAGTAGTTACGTCTTTCCGTGAAACGCTCTCCATTCAGGAATCCTGAGTTGGAGTTTTGCTTTTCACCCAAACGCTCGTAATCCTCCAGGTCATCCGAAAAGTTTTGGTCGTGCCACTGAGGTGCACCTGTGATCAGGAAGTTAAGAGCATGTTGCTCGTTTGGCTTGTAACCTACAGAGATCAAATAGTTTTGTCCCTGACCAGCAGTACCAATGGAGTACTTTCTATGTGCCTGCCAGTGATCTACCAAAACAGAAAATGCCCATCCACTAGAGCTAAGGCCCGTATTGTAGGCAGCAGTTCCTTTGAAATAGCTATCATTACCCGCTAAGAATCGAACGAATCCACCTTCGCGTTGATCGGTAGTCTTTGAAATGATGTTCACGGTACCCCCAACAGAGGAGATCGCAAGTTTGGATGAACCCAAACCACGTTGCACCTGAACCGCGTTGGCTACATCGGCCATACCCGCCCAGTTGGACCAGAACATACGTCCATCTTCCTGGCTATTAATGGGCTGTCCGTTTAAGAGGAAAGCGGTGTTGGAATCGTCGAAACCACGTAAGAAAACCTGGCCATCGCCAAATCCTCCCGCCTGATTAGAAACATACACAGAAGGAGTGTTCTTAATAGTTTCGGTGAATTCTCGGTTACCCGCAGATTTCAATTG
>JABDNM010000245.1 GCA_013043825.1 Flavobacteriaceae bacterium | reverse complement strand
TGGAGAACATGTTAAATTACAGGGTGATTTCCTCTTTGGTACCGATGGTGCTGGATCTGTTATTCGGAAAAGCATGTTTCTGAATAGGGAGTTTCTCTTCAGTTTTTCCCAGAATTGGTTAACCCATGGATACAAGGAAATTACTATTCCGGCTACCGATGATGGAGGCTACCGAACCGATAAGAGTGCCTTACATATATGGCCACGAGGTGAAGATATGCTTATCGCACTTCCAAATCTGGATGGGAGCTTTACAGTTACCCTGTTTCTACCTTTCAGTAATACTGATTATTGTTTCGATAATCTTACTACTCCTGAAATGGTAATGGAATATTTTAGCAAAGAATACCCGGATGCGGTGTCTCTTATGCCAAATCTTGTTGAAGAATTCTTCGAGAACCCTACGGGGCCCCTGGGCACTATCAAGTGTTCTCCCTGGAGCACCTTCGGAAGAACTCTTATCATGGGCGATGCCGCCCACGCGATTGTTCCATTCTATGGTCAGGGAATGAATGCTTCCTTTGAAGATGTGGTTGTACTGGATGAGATCATTGAGAAGTATGAAGGAGACTGGCCAAAGATTTTTTCAGAATATGAAAAAGAACGTAAAAAAGATACCGACGCTATCGCTGACCTGGCATTGGATAATTTCCATGAAATGAAAGAACATACTGCCAGCGATCTGTTTCAGGCAAAACGAAAACTGGAACTACAATTCGAAACCGAATTGCCTTCTGAATACAATAGTAAATATTCATTAGTTACCTTTAATGAGAACATTCCGTATTCGGAAGCAATGAAAAGAGGAAGAGCACAGGACAAAGCAATACTGAATCTATTAGCAGACGGGAAACTAGACGATTCTATGCCATTAAAAGACAAACTCGAACTAGTGCTTAAAGAAACCACCGAAATACTGCATGACGATGCAGTGGTAAAAAACTTATAGTCATGAAAAGCAGATTAGTAGAAGGAAAAGCATCCCCACGAGGGGCCTATCCGCATGTGAAACGCGTAGGCGATTTTATTTTTGTGAGCGGGACAAGTTCACGTTTACCGGATAATACGTTTGCCGGGGTTCATACTGTTGATGAAATGGGTAGCATGCGACTGGATGTCAGGGAGCAAACACGTGCCGTGTTGGAAAACATTAAAGATTACCTGGCTACCGAAGGCGCTACCATGGAAGATGTATGTGATGTCACCTCTTTTCTGGTGAATATGAATGACTTTGCAGGCTACAACGAGGTTTATGCTGAATACTTCAACAAAGAAACCGGACCGGCAAGAACAACAGTCGCGGTGCATCAACTACCACACCCGAACTTAGTCGTGGAAATTAAGGCCATGGCTTATAAACCCATTGGTAACTAAAGATGTCATTTCGAATGAAGTGAGAAATCTCTAAGGACAACATGGAAAGGATATTAAACTATATCAACGGGGAATATTGTGAGCCACTCAGCGGTGAATGGATCGATAATTACAATCCGTCTATCGGAGAGGTATATGGAAAGATCGCCAATTCTAATGCAGAAGATGTGGTGAAAGCCTATGAGGCTGCTAGCGCTGCATTTCCATCCTGGAGTAATACCGGTATCGAGGAGCGCAGCAGGATCCTTCTGAAGATCGCTTCGTTGATCGACCTAAACCTGGATAGACTGGCTCAAGCGGAAGCTGAAGATAATGGCAAACCCTTCAGTTTGGCCAAGACTGTCGATATTCCAAGAGCATCTGCAAATTTCAGATTCTTCGGAAATGCCATTACTCAGTTTTCCAGTGAGGCCCATGAAAGTGTAGGTCTTAACACGATGAATTTCACCCTGCGCCAGCCTATAGGCGTTGTGGGATGTATCTCTCCCTGGAACTTGCCATTATATTTATTCACATGGAAAGTGGCTCCTGCCATAGCTGCAGGAAACACTGTAGTAGCCAAACCAAGCGAAATTACTCCAAAAACGGCCTTTTTATTAGGAGAGATCCTTACGGAAGCAGGCCTGCCAAAAGGAGTATTGAATATCGTACACGGAACCGGTCCTAACGCAGGACAAGCAATTGTTGCTCATCCAAAAATAAAGGCGATCTCATTTACCGGGGG
>JABDNM010000242.1 GCA_013043825.1 Flavobacteriaceae bacterium | reverse complement strand
AACCGCTGCTTTGGCTGCAAATCGTCCTACATTTTCTTCGATATATGAAAAAACCACATTATAAACTCCTTTTTCGCCATATCCCCTGGTACGGCCAAAACCAGTATCCATACCTGCTAATGTTTGTATCTCAAGGGCTATATGTTCTATGATGTGACCCATCCAGGTTCCTTCATCAACTCTCTGGAAAAATCCTCCTGGAGTTCCAACCGAGCATCTGTGTTCGTACATAGTTGGGAACATAGCTTCAAGGCGTTCACGGAACCCTTTAATTTTATTCGAAGGACGATCTTCCATCTCCTCGAGATCCAGGACCATTACTATTAATCTATGGCGTCTGATGGACCAGTAATTGGGTCCCCTCATGGCATTTATTTCTCTAATTTTCATTTTTTGTCGGCTGTTAATTACTTATAGCGAAAGAAGATAAATATATAATTTTTATTACAACAAAACCCGTATTTTTGCCGCAATAAAGTAATTATATGAAGGCAAAAGGCATCTTAATCCCTATAGGAGGAAACGAGGACAAAGGTATCGAAACCGCAGATCACCACAAACTTGAATATATCGAGGAAGGAATACTCGCGCGGGTAGTGAAAGAAAGCGGGGGGAATAACGCCTCAATAATCATTATCCCGACAGCGTCCAGCTATCCAGTTGAAGTTGGCGAAAACTATATGAATGCTTTTGGAAAATTAGGCTGTGACAATCTTCATGTTCTCGATATTCGTGAGCGTGAGCAATCGGAATCCGATGAGAATCTTGAAATCATTAAAAATGCCGATTGCGTAATGTTCTCCGGTGGAAATCAATCTAAGATCACCAAGGTGATCGGGGGAACAAAAATGCACAAACTACTGAGGAAAAAATATAAGAAACAAAAGTTTGTAATTGCGGGAACCAGTGCTGGGGCTATGTGTATGGCTGAAGAAATGATCGCCGGTGGAAGCAGTACTGAGGCCTTCTTTAAAGGCACTGTTAAAATGACCGACGGTATGGGATTTGTCCCTAATCTCGTCATCGATTCTCACTTCATTCGTCGTGGCAGATTTGGCAGGTTAGCGGAAGCCGTGGCCAAGTATCCGAAATTGATCGGGGTGGGTCTGGCTGAAGATACCGCACTTGTAATTAAAGAAGGTAAGACATTTGAGGTAATAGGCTCGGGAATGGTGATCTTATTCGACCCAAGGAAACTGAAGCATAACAACGAGGAGATCCTGGAAGAAGGAACCCCGATGTCACTCGTTAACCTGAAAACACATGTCCTGGCCAATGGTGATCGGTTTAACCTCAAAGAAAAGAAAGTAAAAGTACTTCCGCTGGAAGCTTCTTTTGTTTAAGCGTAAATACCTATTTCCTTTATCCCCGTTGAGGTCTTACACGCTCGATACATACCTTCTGTATTGAACGGCATGGCAATATTTCCTTCGGCGTCTACGGCTATTAGTCCCCCATCACCGTTAATTTCCTTAATTCTAGTATGAATTACTTCTGACGCGGCTTCCTCAAGTGATAAACCCTTGAACTCCATAAGACAGGATACGTCATAGGCAACTACACCCCGGATGAAATATTCACCACTCCCTGTACAACTCACAGCACAGGTCTTATTATTCGCATAGTTCCCGGAACCAATCATCGGACTATCCCCGACTCGGCCCCATTTCTTGTTGGTCATACCACCGGTTGAAGTGGCTGCTGCAACATTCCCCTCACTGTCGCAGGCTACTGCACCCACAGTCCCGAATTTACCATCTTTCTTAACACTGTGATCCAACTGAAAGTCATCACTGCCCTTTATTCCCTGCCATTGTTTATAACGAACCTCATCGTAGAAGTAGTCCGGTGAAAGGAATTCATAGTCTAAACTTCTGGCAAATTGCATAGCACCTTTTCCAGCCAGGAAAACATGATTACTTTTTTCCATCACATCCCGGGCCAGACATACCGGATTTTTTATCCCTGTTACCATGGTCACCGCTCCTGCTTCTAGATTAGATCCATCCATGATGGCGGCGTCCATTTCGTGTGTGCCTTCAGCAGTAAAAACGCTGCCTTTACCTGCATTGAACAAAGGACTATCTTCCAGGAGCCTAACGGATGTCTCCACCGCATCGAGAGCGGCTCCACCTGCTTCCAGC
>JABDNM010000225.1 GCA_013043825.1 Flavobacteriaceae bacterium | reverse complement strand
CCAATATAGGGAGTAGACCTTCAAAAAGGGGGAAAAGCAGCGAACTGGTTTTTAGCGATCTGCGCGCCATTCCCTTTGTAGGAAGCTGGAGCCAGTTAAAACAGAATGTCCCGGGGTTTTACGGGGTTGGGTTCGCACTTGAGAAATTTAAGGCAGAAGGGGAGTTTGAAAAGGTTAAATCCTTGTTCAACCACTCTATGTTCTTCAGAACGCTACTTGAAAATAGTATGATGAGTCTAACCAAATCCTTCTTTCCATTAACAGCGTATATGAAGGACGATCCGGAATTTGGAGAATTCTGGCAGATCATCTTTTCCGAATACCAAAGATCCAGGGATCTATTGCTTGAACTTACAGGTTACGAAGAATTAATGGAAGATAGTAAGGCAATGCGGGCGTCCATCGCAGTGCGTGAACATATTGTGTTACCGCTGCTTACCATTCAGCAATTTGCTTTACGCGAAATTCAAAAATTACGTAGTGAGGGTGCCCCGGAAAGTGATCTGCATGTATGGGAAAAAATGGTTACCCGGAGTTTATTCGGAAATATTAATGCGAGCAGGAATAGCGCGTAATCAAGAGGCTCTTCACGATATTCCCTTTCCACAAAACAGCGTTGACGGCTAAAAATTGAAGGTTGCAGCAACGATGAGGTTGGTGCCCTGAGCTGTAATTCCTGAAGAATATGGACGATAACGCTGATTGGTAATATTCTCCAACACGGCGTTGATCGTTATAGCCTCGTTGATACCGTATTGTCCACCCAGGTTTAATGTGTACCACTTCGGCGAATAAGGATCACCATTAGCGTCCTTCGCATAGAGAAAATCGTTGTTCTGTTGGGAGGGAGCGAGATCTTGAAAATCGAATTGTCCATTATATAATGCAAAGGCATCCAGTTTTAATTTTCCTTTTTTCCATATCAGGTGAGCATTCCCAAATTGCGGTGCCGCATGACGGATAGGGTTTTTATTCCCTTCATCATCCTCTTCAAAACCATCGGTGATATTGTACTGTGAGGTGAGTTGCAGATCCTCGTAGAAATTCACTTCCATACCCACTTCAAAGCCATATACTTCGGCTTTGGCCGCATTCTGAATAGCCTGTACATTACTTAATTCCCCCTGGTACTCTATTTGTGTCTCTCCATCCAGATCGAAGTCGCGACGTACAAGAGCATCCTTAAGTTGCGTAATATAACCCGCCATTTCGATCTTTAGAACATTATCGAAGTTCAGGTTGGCTCCAAGTTCGTAATTATAGGCATATTCGGCCTCAAGGTCCGGATTCGGAACCACCACACTTCCGGGTTCACTATCAAATACTTTCCCAATATCATCTACGTTAGGCGCTCTGAAAGCCGTTCCGAAATTTAATTTCCATCCCAGGATTTCACTTGCCTGCCATGCAAATCCGGCACTTCCTGTGATGGCTCCTGTATTGATGTCTGCCTCGGTGAAAGGGAAGTCGTAATAAGGTCCTTCGAATGAAGCTTTTACAAGTACATGATTGTAGCGCAATCCTCCCTGGAAAGAAAGATCATTATTCAGTTTCAATTGTAAACTACTGTATGCCGCCATGCTCTGCCATGTAGACCCGTCAGGGTATCGCGAGAGATCGGCTACCGAATTACCAGTATTGATATTCGTTTGTTTGCCTTCCGAATTTACCTTATTAAAAACGTATTCCGCTCCATAGAAAACGGTTGCTTTCTTAAGCTTCTTTGTGAAATCCAGGCCGCTTGTATAAGCATTTACCTTTTCATCTGTTTCAAACAGAATTTCATCTCCGAAATTCCTGTCGTTCCTGCTTTCCTTGAACCGCTGATAGCTCAATGTAAGTAAACTTTCATCGTATAATTTAGAATCTGACCGCTGTGTAACTTCCAGGTTACCGCTCATCCATTCCTGCGGGCCATAATACCATTCCGCAAACCGCAATTGTCCGTCCCGGGTTTGGTTAAGGCGGTCGTATCTGGGATAATCGCTGGTAGTAGTGTAAAAAAGGCCTAATTTGAAATCCCAATTGGTTGCTGGCATATATCGAATCTTCTGCATGGCATTGATCTGATCGTAACCCGTGGGAACCTGAACTCTTGGATTCGGATTGGTTACAATCACATCTTCTCCGTTTATTCGTTCCACATATTCATTTCGCAAATAGTCATCAGGTC
>JABDNM010000189.1 GCA_013043825.1 Flavobacteriaceae bacterium | reverse complement strand
GTCCCTGTTGGAACGAGATATTGGATTGATCAGCCTGTCAGACCATGAACTGAATCGGGACGAAGGGACTGCTTTCAATATCTCGGGCCTTTTACACGCTTCCAGGGATGTGTTTCTCACAGCTGCCGCATATGACTTCAGTTCGACTTTTTTTCGACCACGTGGGCTGGATAATGCGCACGGAAAAGTACTCATTAACGGGATTGAGATGAATAAACAATTCAACGGGCGCCCTCAATGGGGGAACTGGGGAGGATTGAACGACGTTCAACGCAACCGTGAGTTTTCAATGGGACTTAAAGCCAACGACTATGCGTTTGGGGGAGTGGCGGGGACCACCAATATTAATATGCGTGCTTCTCACTACAGACAAGGAGGTCGCGTGTCTTACGCTACTTCAAACCGGACTTACCGTGGGCGGGTCATGGCTACCTATTCCAGTGGTATTTCTCTTGCCGGCTGGGCGTATTCTATTTCGGCTGCCAGAAGGTATGGTGAGGAGGGATTCGTCGACGGAACTGCCTACAATTCCAACTCCTTCTTTGCTTCCGTGGAAAAAAAACTTAATGAGAATCATAGTCTGAACCTAACAGCATTTTACACACCGAACACCCGGGGAAGATCTACGGCGATCACCAAAGAGGTAAGAGACCTGAAGGGTATTCGGTACAACCCAAACTGGGGATACCAGGAAGGGGCGATTAGAAACAGCAGAATTCGTGAGATCAAAGAACCTGTGGTCATGCTGAACCATTACTGGGTTCTTTCGGAAAATACACGATTGAATACCAACCTCGGGTATCAATTCGGAACGATTAAGAACAGCCGGATCGATAATAATGGAACTCGTCTGGTGGCCACTATGGATGGACAGTACTTCTTCGCAGGAGGAGCGAGAAATCCGCTTGCCAATTACTACCAACGATTGCCCAGTTACTTCCTTCGGTTTAAGGACCCAAGGGCATACGATTACCAATTGGCTTATCAGGCTCAAAGGGATTTTGTAGATGACGGTCAGTTGAATTGGGATAACCTGTACCTGGCCAATACAGACAGTGAGGGAAACCCGTTGAGTGCTACTTACATAGTGCAGAATGACGTTATCGAGGACACACAGTTCTCTGCAAATACAATCTTCACTTCCCGATTGAACGAATATGTTAGACTGAATGGATCCCTGGCATTTCGAAACATCGAGAGTGAGAATTATGCGGAAGTTAAAGATCTGCTGGGGTCTTCAGGCTATCTTGATATAGACTCTTTCACGGAAGCCGCTTCAGAGGATTCTTCTTCGGAATTGGTCACCGATATTGCACAAAGCGATTTACAGAATCCCAATAGGGTTGCCTTGCTTGGAGAGCGCTACAAGTACAATTATAATCTGAATGCTACCAGTATTACTGGCTTCCTACAGGCCCAGTTCAAATACAATCAAGTGGATTTTTACCTGGCTGCTACTGCCGGACAAACCAAATATCAGCGAATAGGTCTATTCGAAAATGGAAACTTTCCAGGAGCGGAATCGCTGGGAGCTAGTGAGAAACTGAGCTTTACGGTCTATGGTGCAAAAGGTGGAGCGGTATATAAAGTTACCGGTCGACATTTGATCGATTTGAACGCAGCATACTTCACCAAGGCTCCGAGCCTGCGAAATTCGTTTACCAATGCCCGTCAGAATAATGAAGTGATTATAGGGTTGAAGGAAGAAAAAGTGCAGCATGCAGACCTCAGTTACATCTATCGTTCTCCTATTGTAAAAGCTCGATTGACGGGTTATTACAACACCATCTCGGACCAAACCGATCTAGGATTTTATTTCACAGAGAACATTTCGGGACTTGGGTTCGATAAAGACGCTTTTGTTCAGGAGGTGATGACAGAAATCGCTACACGTCGGGTTGGAGCTGAACTTGGAATTGAAGCGCAGGTGACACCCACGGTAAAACTGAAAGGAGCCGGGGCCTATGGCGTATACACATATACAAGCGATCCCAAGTTGTATTTACGAAGTGACGACTTTGAAGGAGCGCTCACTTTTGGAGATGGCAGGTCGAAATTGAAGAATTATCATGTTCCTGGTGGTCCCGAACGCGCTTATCAACTTGGTTTGGAGTACCGCGATCCTGAGTTTTGGTGGGTTGGGATAAGCGCCAACTACTTTTCTAATGCTTATATCGATGTAAATAACCTCGCCAGAACCTCAAACTTTACAAGTGATTTCGACGGGCAGACATTTAATGATTACGACGAAGAATATGCTAGAGAACTCTTGCGCCAGGAAGAATTTGACAATTATGTACTCGTAAATATCGTAGGTGGAAAGTCATGGCGAATCAACAACTATTATGTTGGGTTTTTTGCAACTATCAACAATGCCTTTGATGAAGGATATCGCACCGGTGGTTTCGAGCAGGGCAGGAATACAAACTTCCGAACCATTCGTGATGACAGGGAACGTGGGCATGGACCGGTATTCGGGAATCGCTATTTCTTTGGAAATGGAACCACCTATTATGTTAATGCGTACGTACGCTTTTAAGAACTTCAGAAAAAACAAACAAAGTGAAATGAAAAACTCAATTAACTATAAACTTGTATTGCTGTTGTATGCGATCCTGGTGATGGGATCTTGCATCAGGATGGACGATTTCAGTACACCTGATCGCACTGAAGAAACCGTAAACCCGACAGGAACCGAGATTACCATCGGCGGCCTTAGAGACCTGCTCATCC
This sequence comes from Flavobacteriaceae bacterium, assembly GCA_013043825.1. GTDB lineage: Bacteria > Bacteroidota > Bacteroidia > Flavobacteriales > Flavobacteriaceae > Aureisphaera. The sequence goes on along the minus strand of JABDNM010000189.1, from coordinate 34,355 downwards.
AGGAACAAACGGTAAATGAGAATCCGGTTTTGTCCTTTTCAGAGACCGATCAATACCTCGCAGGTTATGTGATCTCTGATGACAGGGCGGGCAATTTTTTCGAGGAGTTAATCCTCCAGGACAGCCCCTCAAACCCAACATCCGGGGTCAAAGTGCTAATTGACGTTAGTCCCTTGTTTATTTCCTATGAATTTGGACGTAAAATCTATGTTAAGCTAGCTGGCCTTACCGTAGGGTTTGACAGTGGGGTTTTGAGCTTAGGGATTGGAAGCAATAATGATGTAGAAAAAATAGCAGAATCGCAATTGACAAAATTTGTGGTACGCGATATTGAGGTGGCCGAGATCGTTCCTTTGCCGATGCAAATTTCAGAATTCAGTTCAGAGAAAACCAATTTATACATTCAGATGAATGACGTACAGTTTAACCGGGAAGAAGCTTTGGGAGAGGATCGTAAAACCTTTGCTGCCGAGCCCGATGATGAGTTCGATGGAGAACGAATACTGGAAAGTTGTTCCGAAGGTATTTCAACTGTCTTTAGCACCAGTACCTTCGCCGATTTCAAGGCCGTTTTGTTGCCAGAGGGCCGTGGGATGCTTAATGGGCTCCTAACCTATAACTTCTTTGGCGAAGAGTTCAATGTAGTGGTGAACGATCCCTCGACAATTGTGTTTGAAAGTACAGATCGATGTGACCCAACCGAGGTTGATTGCGGAATAGCAGACACCAGTGGACCAAATGTCATCTTCAGTGATTTCTTCGAGTCACAAACAGAAGGGCAGCCCATCACGGGGAATGGCTGGACAAATTATATCGAGGCAGGTTCCGAAACCTGGGAGGCGTTCTTCAGTGATACAGGAAGTGTTTCTCTGGGGATATCTGCCCGTATGGGATCTTTTATGAGTGGTGATGATAATTCCATTGGCTGGCTGATCACCCCTCAAGTAGATTTCAATGCACAGGAGGGAGAAACCCTAAAATTCAAAACATCCAACAGTTTCTCAGACGGCAGTACACTTGAAGTTTTGTTCTCTGCAGATTGGGATGGTGATCCAGCTTCTATAGCCACTGCTACATGGGAAATACTGTCTGCAGCTTATATTGTTCTGGACGATGATAACTTCGTAGACTGGTTCAATTCCGGAACGGTTGATCTATCATGTATTGATGGGACAGGATATATTGCCTGGAAGTATGTTGGAAGTGGAGATGCAGATTTTGACGGAACCTACGAACTGGATGAGATAGAGCTTCGTTCCAAATAATTCATATCGACACAAATAAAAACCCCCTCGAAATTCGAAGGGGTTTACTGGTTGAAAACAACTGGTTAGTACTGGGGATATATTTTAGCGCTCAACAATAATAAATTCGGAACGACGGTTCTTTTGATGTTCTGCCTTACTGCAATTCCTGCCACATTGAACGGCTGGACGGTCTTCTCCAAAACCTTTACCGCTAATTCTGGAAGATTCTATCCCTTTAGATATTACATACTGAACGGTCGATTGTGCACGTCGTTCAGAAAGTTTACGGTTGTAATCTGCCTGCCCTTGCGTATCGGTATGGCTTTCCACATTGATCTTCATATTTGGATACTTCTTCATGATCTCTATCAGCTTGTCCAATTCGAAAGCCGCCTGAGGCTTTATATTGTGTTTATTGTAATCAAATAATATAGGATTCAAAACCACCTTATCGTCCACAATGATGGCTTCAATTGGTCGTAGTTCAATGGTCTTGGAAAGCTTTCCATTGGGGCTTGCCTCCACTGTTATAGCATTGCTTTCGAAGCCACGCATAAAGGCTTGAACAACATGTTCCTTTTCGCATTCAGCCAGCAAGTTTCCTGAACCATCTTCTCCTGTAGACTTAGTACTTAAGCGATTTTCCATAGCGTCATAGAGATCTAATCGCGCACCAAAAATAGGTTCTCCGGTATATTCATTTACCACATTGATATCCATATCCACCTCACAAGGAGGATCCACTCCTCTCAAGCGGTAAATATCATCTTTGCCTTTTCCTCCATTGCGATTGGAAGACATGAATCCTTGTCGGGTGCTAGGATCGTAGATAAAGGCAAAATCGTCATTTTCGCTATTGGCTCCCTTACCCATGTTTACAGGATCTCCGAATCCATCACCTTTGGCTTCTGCATAGAAACCATCAAGACCTCCCAATCCCTGATGACCGTCGCTGGAAAAATATAGATTTCCGGAACCATCGATGTATGGGAACACTTCTTTTCCTTCGGTGTTGATGTTGTCTCCAAGTCGCTGAGGTGTCCCAAAGCCTCCATTAGCATTGATGGACACTTTATATATGTCCGACTTACCTTTACCTCCGGGCATATCACTCACGAAGTAGAGTGTATTGCCATTGGTGCTCAGAGCCGGATGGCCCGAGGAGTATTCGCTGCTATTGAATGGAAGAGAGAAAACACCTTTCCATTTACCATCGACCCATTCGGTATAATAAATATTGATTTGGTTGATGCCTTCTTCACTCTTTTCGAACTTTCCGTTTAAATAATCATTACGATCGAAGTACATTCGTTTTCCATCTGGGGTAATGGCCACATTCCCTTCGTGAAATTTAGTGTTCACATCTCCCTCCAACAATTGTGCATTTTTGATGGCATCACCTACCAGGCTTGCCTTATATACATCCAGGAAAGGTTGTTCGTCCCAGTGATATTTTTTTCGGGCCGTATTTCTGGCGGAAGAAAAATAGAAATCCTTGCCATTAATGATCCCGCCAAATTCGGAATATTCCGAATTGAGTTCTTCCAAATTCAGAGCCTCATAGCGTGCAAAATCTTCCATGATCTGCGGAACATAATTGGGGTTTTTCATAAAGTCTTTCGCTCGTGAATCGTCTGGATTCATACTGGCGAATGTCTTCATCCAGGTATTATAATCACTGAATTTTCCATTGGCCTTTAATGATTGAGCATAGCTGTACACGGTTTCAGGTTTTACTTTTCTACCCTTCACCACTCTTTTGTAATATGTTTCGGCCTTCTTGGTATCGTTGATGAAGTAATAGCTATTCGCCAAACGTTCAAAGACGTAGCGACTACCTTTGCCTTGTTTCAGTAATTTTTGATAGGCTTGAGCAGCATCGGTATAGGCCAAACGATCATATAGTTGATCGGCCTTTTTGGTATCCTTATTTTGAGCCGTAGCGAATGCGACAGAGAATATGAGAAGAAGTGTTGTTATATTTTTCATGGGAATGAACATATTTATCGATTAGAAGTAACGAGGCGAACGAAGAGATTTTTTCTTGAATACCAGATCGAAGGTGAGAATAACTTCGTGCGACGCATTGGCTACAGCGTCCAGATCGCTTATCACATGATCATAGGCATATCCTATGCGTATATTGGGCGTAGCCTGAAATCCAACAAGCCCACTGAATGAATCATCCAATCGATAGGAAGCACCAATCTCGAATTTTTCGTAGAAAAGAGCATTTAAATTCCCATCAACCGACAAAGGTGCATCGAAGGCCGACTTGGCCATGACTGAAGGTTTCAACTTTACGTTTTCGGAAACCTGAAAGACATATCCGGCGGTTGCAAAATAATGGTTGGTCTCGCTTCCAATTTTTAGTCCGTTAGCATCCAGGTGAACAGAATTCAACAGATTTGGAACTGAAAGGCCAACATAAAAGTTATCACCGTAAAAGAAAGCACCGGCACCCACATTCGGATAAGTATTACTGATATCCTGTGAAAAGAAGGGGTCGTTAGGATCCTGTAGTTCAAGGTCCACCAAACCAACATCATGAAAAGTTGCACCCGCTTTCAATCCCAGCGCTAGTCTCAATTCATCCGACAGCTGTAATGTATAAGAAAAGTCAACAAAAACATTGGTTTCCTTCACCGGGCCCAATTCGTCCTTGATGGCAGAAAGTCCAAGTCCTATTTTATCTGCTATCGGGCTGTGACCTGAGAATGTGATGGTCTCGGGAGCACCGTCGAGTCCGGACCATTGCTTTCTGTAGAGTCCGGTAAGCGAGAGAGTTTCCTTCAATCCTGCATAGGCCGGGTTTACCACATTCATGTTATACATATATTGAGTGTACTGCGGGTCTTGCTGTGCCTCTGCAAAATTGGTGCAAAGCAGGCAGATCAAGGAGAGTACTAATAGCGATAGTTTTTTCATTATCGTTGGTTGTTAATTTAATGTTCAGTTTTATTATTGAAGCCCGAATCTTTTGTTGCACGACTAGAGCTAACCCGGAAGTAAAGCACAACTAAGTTTCACTTATTTCCGATATTAATTAGCGTCCTTGTTAAGATATACCCAACCTGTCGCCTGCATTCCATAAACAGGATCTGCTTCCATGAGATCGATCACATAGAAATAGGTACCTGTAGGTAGCTCATTGCCGTTCTCGTCCTGGCCGAACCACTCATTCACATAATTGACGGCAGTGAATACTTCGATCCCATGTCGATTATAAATTCGGAATTGCGAAATACCCCCAGCTCGATCGGAAAGGAACTCCAGGTCCATAGAATCGTTAAATCCGTCTCCATTAGGAGATAGCCCCTGGGAAACCACGCAATTTCCAACATCATACAATTCCACATCCACCGAATCTTCTCCCGTACAATCGCCTTTTGTGATCACCACACTATAGATTTGAATACCCGTTGCATCTGCATCTATACTGAAATTAAGAGTTGCCTGATCTTCTCCTTCAATGAGATCTCCATTGAGGAACCATTGATAAGTAACTCCGGTTTCTGAAGTTTCGGCTACGAGTACCTTTGGCTCCTGAACGCATGACTTAAAATCGTCTCCCAGGCTTACTTCGAGATCATCTCTTGGATCTACGTTTACCGAATCGGTGGCGGAACAGTTCTCGAAGGTAACCGTTACGCTATAGGTTCCAATTTCTGTGACAACCAGGGTATTTGTTGTTTCTGAAGGCAATACATCTCCATCGAGTGACCAGACATAAGTAACTTCGGCTGGATCGTAATTTGAAGGAGTTGCATCCAGCATGATGATTTCGTCAAAGCAAGTGGCGATGTCCGGGCCAAGATCGAAATCCGGGCTTTCATTGAAGACCAATGTAGCCGAAGCCATTTCAATACAGCCGTCGACATCCACGGTCACACTATAATCGCCTGTAGTAGACACTATAATGGTTTGAGTAGTTTCACCTGTGTTCCAGAGAAAGGTAGCATCGGCCGGATCGGCACCGTTCAACTGGGCCGTAAGCTCTAAATTCTTTTCGTCGCATAGTTCGCGACTCTCGCCTATATCCACAGTATAGGTATTGGTGAGGGTGACCACCAGGTCATCGGTCAAAACCACTTCGTCGCCATTACAGTTGGTATAGGTTACTCGGGCCGTGTAAGTCGTAATATCATCTACCGGGCAAACTTCCAAAGTAGCGGTAGTACCAATTACATTTCCACCGGCATCCAGCCATGCAAAATCGTACGTTGGATTTCCTGCCGGAGCGATCTGCCAGGCTTCGTCGTTGGCTGTCCAGGGAGAATCGGAGGTGTTTCTTCCCGGAGGAACGAAAGCGATGTCCCCATCATTGTTCTGAATACCCAGGGTGGCATTACCGCTGTTCCAGCTTGGACAGGAAGGTTTGTCCTGCATATAGATCTCGATCACATTGGAGAATTCGTAGAATACCACCATTTGAGTTGCCAGCAACGGGTTACATGCACCCGAGAACATTGGTACTTCAAAATAGGATACTACTAACACCCTATTTGGGAACTCACCCAATACTTCATAACCTATTTCTTCCGAAACAGATTGGGAAGGATCTATATCATGTCCTGGTGTAAATACGTTGGCTTCACCCAGGGTAGGGTTCGAGTTATTTGGGAGATCTTCTGAAAAACTCCAACCATTGGAGGTATCTCCTGGATCTACATCAAATCGAATCACTCCATTCGAGCCCACCTGAAATTCCGTTTCAATATTCTGAAAGAAACAGAAATCGAAGGGCAAGGTCTCAACGATGGACCAGGCATCGTCAATGTCGGGGTTCAAACTATTCGCCAGGCCATCAAATGGGAAAGGCGGATTATAAGCTATGGAGTTTACCGAATAATTCGAACTATTGGTTTCAAAAGTTTCCAAGAATGTGGCTGTGATATCGAAACATTCAGGGGCCGAACCGCAATCAAATTCTAGATCGGGACCTGCATCCACAAACAGTGAACCGGGTCCCTGGGCCTGCGCATTGATACTGAAAAACATCGCTATAAAAAAAGAAAAAAGAGAAAATAGAACGGACGTATTTCGGGATCTGTGCGGGCGACAGAAAGAAGGAAATGGAATCATTTTTTTGGATAAGGTTATTAAGTTCGGCTAATTTATGCAAATTTGGATATTCTCAATTAAATGCGCCAACTTTTAGACAAAATGTAGGAAAACTACGATTAACGTTTGGAGTTGTTTAACATTCGATCATTTCAGTGAAAAAATGACATAAACCGGGAAATGATCACTAAACCCACCCAGATAGCGTTTACCCACGAAAGTTCGGAACGGCATACCTTTAAATTTGCCTTTATACTCCTTAATATTTTCTGGGCTGAAGATCCTTGCAGCTTCAAATCGTAACCGGTTGGGAGGCCCTTGCAAAAAATTATGCGTGATAAGTATCTGGTCGAAGAGGTGCCAGTTGTTTTTATGGCTTAAGGTACCCTCGGTGTTTGTGAGTAGAAGTTCCATGGGATTGTAGAAACGATCCTTGGCCATCGATTTCACACTGTTACTATGCGGATCATCATTGAAATCCCCCATGACAATTATTTTCCCCTCGGGATCATCTTGTAGTATTTGCTCGATCACTTCCAGGTTTCTGTGTGCAGCTGCCTCACGTTTATGTGCGGTTTCTTCGGTTCCCTTTCTGCGTGATGGCCAATGATTCACTAAAATATGAATAGGTTGTTCTTGTAGTTCGCCATGGACATATAGAATATCCCGCGTATAATCCCTGTCACCAAGTTCATTGACCAATTGCAGTTCAAAGATTTCATTCTTTAGTACCGAAAAGTACTCGCTTCGATATAACAAGGCAGTATCAATACCACGTTCGTCCGGAGAGTCGAAATGTACATAATCGTAGCCCTTATTCCGCAGAAATTTAGAATCGATCAAGGAGTCCAGGACGGCGGCATTTTCAACTTCAGCTACGCCTAATAAAACCGGTGGATGTTTGATATCCTGGTACCCTATGTTTGTAATTACACGGGCCAATTTTTTTACTTTTTTCCGGAATCGCTTTTGGTTCCATTTTTTCGCGGAATGCTGTGTGAAATCATCGTCAAGCGTATGAGGGTCGTCGACGGTATCGAATAAATTCTCAAGATTGTAAAAGCCAACGCTATAATATTCTGTTGACGAATTTAATGAATCGGGCATGCATTTGAATTTGAAACCAATGTACGAAAATCGGCTGCAAACACTTTTGTACCTTTGTGCCCAATCGCGGTACTATGTTAGAAAAAAAGGATCAGGAATACGAAAAAACCGTTCTCATTGGAGTAATTACCAAATTGCAGGATGAAGAAAAATCCAAAGAATATATGGACGAACTCGAATTCCTTGCTTATACGGCCGGAGGTGAAGTGGTAAAACGCTTCACCCAGAAGATCGACATGCCTAATCCCAAGACCTTCATCGGTTCCGGAAAAATGGAGGAGGTAAAGGCCTTTGTAGATGAGCACGATATTGGGACCGCTATATTCGACGATGAATTAACTCCCGGGCAACAACGTAATATTGAACGACTGCTTGAATGTAAGATCATCGATCGCACCAATTTGATCCTGGATATTTTTGCCCAACGGGCTCAAACCAGCTATGCACGAACTCAGGTAGAGTTGGCCCAATACGAATATCTCCTGCCTCGCCTGGCCGGAATGTGGACTCACCTGGAACGGCAAAGAGGGGGAATAGGTATGAGAGGACCTGGTGAAACAGAGATCGAAACCGACCGGAGGATCGTACGTGACCGCATATCACTTCTCAAGAAGAAACTTACCTCCATCGACAAACAAATGTCGGTGCAACGGGGAAACAGGGGGTCACTGGTTCGGGTTGCCCTGGTTGGCTACACCAATGTAGGCAAATCCACATTGATGAACGTGATAAGCAAGAGTGATGTCTTCGCGGAGAACAAATTATTTGCGACCTTGGATACTACGGTTCGTAAGGTGGTTATCGGGAATTTACCATTTTTGTTGAGCGATACAGTTGGATTTATCCGTAAGCTCCCTACGCAGCTGGTAGAATCCTTTAAAAGTACTTTGGATGAGGTACGAGAGGCCGACCTCCTCTTACATGTTGTGGACATTTCGCATCCCTCTTTCGAAGATCATATTGCATCTGTTAGTAGTGTACTCGATGAGATTGATGGTGCAGATAAGCCCATATTCATGGTTTTCAACAAGATCGATGCTTATAAGCCTGAAGTGATCGAGGAAGACGATCTGGTAACCCAAAGGACCAAGGCCCATTACAGCATTCAGGATTGGAAGCAGACCTGGATGCATAAGGTAAATGGAGATGCGATATTCATTTCAGCATTGAAAAAGAAAAACATTGATGAGTTCAAAAAAGTACTATACAAAAAGGTTCGGCAGATTCATATTACCCGCTTCCCCTACAATAACTTTCTTTATCCCGAGCATATAGAATAACCCCCTGAAATCAAGCTCCAGAGGGTTTAAAAGAGTTGTTGCTGAACGTTATTAGAAACCAGCAGTGACGCCTATTCCCAATGTTTCTCGAATTTGAAATCCTTGTACAGCATTGTCGTCGTAAATGGCTTGGAAGCTGGCATTGGCGGTGATCCATTTATTGACTTTCATTATGAGGTTCATGGTATAATCGATATCCACATTTTGAGGATCTTCCAGGTAGTTGCTGTAAAGCGCGAGAATGTTTTCCATAGTCACATTCTCGATTAGATCTATCTTAGCGTAGCCATTCACGGAGGCACCAAATTCAAATCTTGTGGTCTTGTTCGGCTCCACACCAAAATAGTCGTCTGTAGCATTGTTGGTAAAATCGCCACTTACGAAGATCAAGCGCGCCGTAGCGGGTGATATATTCACTTTCAGATTATCACTTTTTTTCCAGAATGCACCGGGTCCTGCCTGCAAATAGGCCGGTGAAAACAACTTGGTGGTTTCCGTTCGAATTTCTTCGCCCATGGCATCCTTACCAAAGGCATAACCAGAGGTCATTTGTGTTTTAAAATTCATAAAGAACGAATAGAACCAATTACTCTCACTTATCTGCTTTCCAACAATGGAATTCAGTTCCAGACGGTCACTCGTTTTACGTGTAAATTCCTGATCTCGGGTTTTCGTGATCCCATAGTCGGCCATAACACGATTGTCCCAGGTAATTTTACCTCGACGCAGGTTGGCGTCATAGGCAAGTACCAAGTTGGCCGCATAATTACTGGTTCCTCCACCGGTCCATTCATCGTTAAAGGCGGCTTGGCTAAAGAGCAAAGAAATATTACCAGCTTTGGTCCAACCTTGTTTTGGGGTTTCTTCTTCGGTATCTTGGGCGACACCTGAAAATGTAAAGGCAACCATCGCTGCCATCAATAATAGATTTCTCATAGTAAATAGGTTTTTGATGGTGGCAAAAATAAGCGTTCTGGTTTTCAGAATAAAAAAAAGAACCTCCAAAATGGTTGTTCTTTCGATAAATTACGAAGAATATTCGCTTAATTACTTTGGCTTTTTATATAAAGGTACCGAGGAGCATGCTTCTCCATACATGAGACTTTTAGCTACGGGTTGTAACTTGTTTGCCGCAAGCAGGTAAGCGTTTTCGGGAATGGGTTTGTGGGCACATCCTTTGATAACGACAGGTTTATTTTCGAATTCTGAAATATCCATTTGGTTGAGCATCTCGCAAAACAACATGGATTCCAGATTCTCCATGGACCCCTGCACATTAAACTTTGCAACCTCATTCAAATAAATGGAAACCAGCAAATAGGCCCAACCGGGAATTATGGCATTGGTTGAACACTGAATAGCCACATAGGCGTCATTGTAAGGAGTCCAGTCAAAATTTTTCAGTTCTTGTCGGAATTGTTTCTCCCGAAGGACAACACCATCTTCCAGCCATTGAGAAATATCGAGAACCATTCGAGGACCTTCGGGATAGAACGACTCGAGGTCGAAGGTTACCAGCGCACTATTGGCGACTCTATTTACTATTTCTTCTTTCATGGTTTGTGTTACTACTCAAGCATGCTTTTGTCCAATACGGCTTCTTCACGCTCTATAAAATTACAGCATTCCTAGTTCCAATTTCGCTTCTTCACTCATCAATTCCTGGGTCCAGGGGGGATCGAAAGTGATCTCCACCTCTGCGTCCTTCACCAATTTAATACTCTTCACCTTATCTTCCACTTCTACCGGAAGTGTTTCCGCCACAGGACAATTTGGGGTAGTGAGGGTCATAAGGATCTTCACCTCAAAATCTTCATTGACGAAAACGTCGTAAATGAGCCCTAATTCATATATATCGACCGGGATCTCCGGGTCGTAAATGGTCTTCAGGACCTTGACTATTTTTTCCCCCAGTTCGGTGGTGTTAATTTCGGTTGTGCTCATCATTAACTTTTTAGTTGTGCCTGGAAGGCAACTGCATATAACTTCATTTGCTTGATCATGGATACAAGACCATTGGCTCGAGTGGGTGATAAGTGCTCTTTCAATCCTATTTGGTCGATAAAATCCATTTTTGCTTGCACGATCTCTTCCGGTGTTTGGTTTGAAAAGACTCGAATTAGCACTGCAACGATCCCCTTTGTAATTATGGCATCACTATCTGCAGTGAAGATCACCTTGTTTTCTTCAAGATCTGCATGAAGCCATACCTTACTCTGACAACCTTTGATGAGCCTATCATCGGTTTTCAGGTTGGGTTCGATCAATGGTAAACTCTTTCCCATTTCAATAAGGTGCTGGTATTTATCCATCCAGTCCTCGAAGAGGGCGAATTCTTCAATGATCTCTTGTTGCTTTTTTGCTATGGTCATTTTAATTTTCTGAAGCACGATCTTTTATCGCAACCATAAGTACCGATCTATCTGCCTTCGAGTAAAAAGTAAGTACACTGTTTTCAAGGTCGTAGGAACCGGTATTTCTCATTGCATTCATAAACGCATTCTCCACATCCATGATGGGCTGGTCACAGGCCATTTCGGTTGAACCAATTTCACTGAATGAGAGGGCATAGAGGTCAAGACTGTATTTTCCGAAGAAACTATTACAGCCCGTATTACCGCGAACCGTTTTATCCAGCGCCACAAAATTGATGGTTGGGTTATTTTCAGAGATCGCCGAATTATTGATACTTGAAACTTTATAAGCACCCGAAAGCTGCACATTTCCTGCTACATCGATTACTTTTTTTGTTTCGTCACAGGCAGTTAAGAACAGCACTGCGGTAAGGATCGTGATAACTTTTTTCATTTCGTTGAGGTTTATGGTTATTAATGTCAAGATACTATATTTCTCTGGTACGCATATTCAGGATTTCGTTAGGCAAGCATCATTTTTGCCTTCTTAACGGCAGCTACCAATTGGTCCACTTCTTCCTTTGTGTTGTAAAATGCAAAGGACGCTCTAACCGTTCCGGGAATTTTATAAAAGTCCATAATTGGCTGAGCACAATGATGTCCTGTACGTACTGCTATTCCTAACTTATCCACTATCGTGCCAATGTCGTAGGGATGGATTCCCTCAATATTGAAAGATACTACAGAGGTTTTATCTTTACCTGTCCCGTAGATTTTTAGTCCTTCTATCTGCAGCAGTTGCTCGGTGGCATACTCCAGTAATTCCTGCTCATAAGCCTCAATGGCCTCGAATCCTATTTCCTGAAGATAATCTATGGCCGCCCCAAAGGCAATTCCACCACAGATATTTGGAGTACCGGCTTCGAATTTATGAGGTAGATCCGCATAGGTTGTCTTTTCAAAAGATACCTCCTTGATCATCTCACCTCCTCCTTGGTAGGGTGGCAATTGTTCTAACCAACTCCGCTTGCCGTACAGCATTCCTACTCCTGTAGGGCCACACATTTTATGTGCGGAAGTGACATAAAAATCTACATCCAGCGCTTGTAGATCGGGTCTAATATGGGAACAAGCCTGAGCTCCATCGACCAGGACAGCGGCACCTCTGTCATGCGCTTTTTCGATAATGGTGGCAATTGGATTTATGGTTCCTAAGGCATTGGAAATATGATTGACGAAAACCAGCTTTGTTCTTTCTGAAAGTAATTTATCATATTCCGAAAGGATCAACACCCCTTCTTCATTCATGGGGATCACTTTAAGTTGTGCCCCTGTACGTTCACACAGCATTTGCCAGGGAACAATATTGGAATGGTGCTCCATAGCCGATACTAATACCTCATCGCCTTGGCTTAACAAAGTTCCGAAGCCATGAGCTACCAGGTTGATACCATGGGTGGTGCCAGAAGTTAAAATTACCTCTTCCGAATGTTTAATGTTGAAGTGATCTCGAATCTTCTTTCGGGCACTCTCATAAGCATCGGTTGCTTCCTGGGAAAGACTGTGAACTCCTCTGTGGATATTGGCGTTATATCTACTATAGTAGTCTACGATACAATCAATAACTGCCTGTGGCTTTTGGGAGGTGGCTGCATTGTCGAGATAAACAAGCCGATGCCCGTTCACTTCCCGCGATAAGATGGGGAAGTCCTTCCGAATTGTTTGAACATCCAACGTCATAGTCTTTCGCATCCTTTGACCAATTAGAGATCGAATCCTAAGCGCACCCCAATTTTTTGTGCTATGAGCTTATTGATTCGTTTCTTGAGTTCCGGGATCTTTACACTTTCCAACACATTGTTTGCGAAGGCGTACATTAATAGAGCCCTGGCTTCTTTTACTCCTATTCCGCGTGAGCGCAAATAAAACATAGCTTCTTCGTCCAGTTGCCCAATGGTACAACCGTGAGAGCACTTTACATCATCTGCGAAGATCTCCAACTGAGGCTTCGCATTGATAGTAGACTTATCGCTTATTAAAATGTTGTTGTTTTGCTGAAATGCGTCAATTTTCTGAGCTTCTTTTTCCACCAGAACCTTTCCGTTGAAAACACCTGTAGAGCTATCATCGAAGATGCCCTTATAATCCTGATGACTTTCACAATTAGGGGAAATATGATGGACCAGTGTATTATGGTCGACATGCTGTTTCCCTTCTAATATGGTTACTCCTTTCAACACACTATCACAATGTTGACCAGCCTGGTAAAAGTTGAGATTGTTTCTAATAAGTTTGCCTCCAAAAGAGAAGGTATGCACTTTGCAAACACTATCTTGTTCCTGCTTTAGATAGGTCGTGTCAATCAAGGATGCTTTGATTTGATCGTTTTGGATCTTATAATAATCCACATGTGCTCGCTTTTCGGCAAAGATTTCGGTCACCGAATTGGTAAGCACGGCATTATTTGATAGACTTTGATGCCTTTCAATGATCTGGACATGCGCGTTTTCTCCAACAATGATGAGATTCCTGGGTTGCAAAAAGGATGCTGCCTCGCTCCCGGTAGAAAAATTGATCACTTCAATGGGCTTGTCGGCTTCCACATGATTGGGAACAAAAATATAGGCACCTTCTTTAGCGAATGCTGTATTCAGGGATGTAAGGCTTTCTTCCTTGGCAATTTTATTGAAATACGCCTCGATAACCGGCTTGTATTTCTCTTTGCCAAGCGCGGCAGAAAGCAGGCAGACATCCAATTTATCATGGGTGGTTTCAGATAGGAAGGAACTATAGACCCCATCTACAAAAACCACTTTATAAGTGTCTACTTCATGTAAAAAATACTTCCTAACATCCTTGAATTCCAACGTATGCTCCTGCTTTGAGTACAGGTTGTAGTCTTCCTTTAACAGGGAATTCAACGAGGTATATTTCCAGGCTTCTTCTTTGCGTGTAGGAAAACCTTTATCCTCGAAGGATTTGATGGCCTTATTCCGTATATCATGAATAGGGGAATCGTCTTCGAGATAATCTTCGAAGGCGATAAAAGAGGAAAGTAATTTATCTTTTAAGCTCATTGCAATTCAGTTATACCAGTTCTTCTTTGATCCAGTCGTATCCTTTTTCCTCCAGTTGATATGCGAGTTCTTTACTTCCCGATTTAACGATCTTACCATCCATAAGAACGTGCACATAATCTGGAACGATATAATCCAGGAGGCGTTGATAATGGGTGATAACTATGATGGCATTGTCTTTGTTCTTCAATGTATTCACTCCATGAGCGACTACCTTAAGGGCGTCGATATCCAATCCGGAATCGGTCTCATCCAGTATTGCCAACTTGGGTTCCATCATAGCCAACTGAAAGATCTCGTTTCTTTTCTTTTCCCCTCCCGAAAAACCTTCGTTCAGCGAACGGGACAAAAATTTCCGATCAATCTCAAGAAGCTCTGCTTTTTCCTTGATCTTCTTCAGCATTTCACTTGCGGGCATATCTTCCTGCCCTTTGGCTTTACGCGTCTCGTTAATGGCAGTCTTGATGAAGTTGGTCACTGTCACTCCGGGAATTTCCACAGGATATTGAAATGACATAAAAACCCCTTTGTGGGCTCTCTCCTCGGGATCGAGTTCGGAAATGTCCTCACCATTCAGGCTCACTTCCCCCTGAGTTACTTCAAATTCTTCCTTACCTGCAACCACTGCTGCTAGTGTACTCTTTCCCGATCCGTTCGGTCCCATGATGGCATGCACTTCACCGGCTTTTACTTCCAGGTTAATTCCCTTCAGTATGTCCTTATCGTCAACGCCGGCGCGTAAGTTCTTTATCTCTAACATATTAGTTTGCTGTTTCTTCAATTTTTATATCGGCCTCCGCGGGTTTATCGCTAACCGCAAGTATCTCCTTGATGGTGATCAACTCTTCCCAGCCTTCTCCCGGGTTCTTTACATCGGGGTTTTTACTAACCTCTCCTCGCACCACCACCGCGACCATATCGAATGCGTCCTTTTTCACAGGTTCTACCTGGGCAGCCAGCTGGCGGGCTTTGGCGTCTATCACAACACCATAGATAAAATTACTCCCTTTTAATACGGCTCCCTCTTCCAGGAAAATGAATTCACCCTGGTACATAGGAAAACTGCCGGGATCGGCTTGTTCGGTTAGAGCAGGATCGTTTTCACTTGCTTCCGATTTTTCTTCGGAATTCTTACATGAAACCATCGTGACTGCAAATGCCAATACAAAAAGGAAAAGTGTTTTTTTCATAGTCAATCTTGTTTATTTTTTATCCTACCGAGCCTTCCAGGCTTATTTCTAATAATTTTTGAGCTTCCACGGCAAATTCCATGGGTAATTTGTTCAATACCTCCTTACTAAAACCATTGACGATCAAGGCAATCGCTTTTTCGGTATCTATACCGCGCTGATTACAATAAAAGATCTGGTCTTCTCCAATCTTGCTGGTCGTGGCCTCGTGCTCTATTTGTGCACTTTTGTTTTTTGCTTCTATATAAGGGAAAGTATGTGCGCCACATTTATTTCCCATGAGCAATGAATCACACTGCGAGAAATTCCGGGCATTGTCGGCTCTCGGACTTATCTTAACCAGCCCTCGATAACTATTTTGAGACTTTCCAGCCGAGATTCCCTTGGAAATGATAGTGCTTCGGGTATTCTTGCCCAGGTGGATCATCTTGGTTCCTGTATCTGCCTGTTGGTAGTTGTTGGTCACAGCGATCGAATAGAATTCACCAATCGAATTGTCGCCTTTCAGAATACAACTTGGATACTTCCAGGTCACAGCCGAACCGGTTTCTACCTGGGTCCAGGAGATCTTGGCGTTCTTTTCGCAAATTCCTCTTTTGGTCACAAAATTAAAAACGCCGCCTTTGCCTTCCTTATCACCGGGGTACCAATTTTGAACCGTCGAATATTTGATCTCGGCATTGTCCAAAGCAATTAACTCAACAACTGCGGCATGCAATTGATTCTCGTCACGAGAAGGAGCCGTGCACCCTTCGAGGTAACTTACATAACTTCCTTCATCGGCGATCACCAGGGTGCGCTCAAACTGTCCAGTACCTGCCTGGTTAATTCGGAAATAGGTGGATAGTTCCATGGGACAACGAACTCCTTTAGGAATATAACAGAACGAACCGTCACTGAATACCGCACTATTCAGAGCCGCATAGAAATTGTCTTTTTGTGGCACCACGGTACCTATGTACTTTTTCACCAGTTCCGGGTGCTCACGTATCGCTTCAGAAATGGAACAAAAAATAATCCCCTTTTCCGCCAAAGTATCCTTGAAAGTAGTTGCCACCGAAACAGAGTCCATCACAATATCCACGGCAACCCCGGCTAATTTTTTTTGCTCTTCCAAAGAGATTCCTAATTTGTTGAAGGTTTCCAGTAATTCGGGATCTACTTCGTCAATACTGTCATATTTTGCTTTTTTGGATGGCGCCGAATAATACGAGATATTCTGGAAATCGGGCTTCTTATAGGTCACATTGGCCCAATTAGGCTCTTCCATTTCTTGCCAGGCTCGGAAAGACTCCAAGCGCCAGTCGGTCATCCATTGAGGCTCTTCCTTCTTCATGGAAATAGCGCGAACAATGTCCTCATTGAGGCCAACCGGAAAGGTATCAGATTCTATATCGGTATAGAAGCCATACTCGTATTCCTTGGATTCAAGTTCTTTCTTTAAATCGTCTTCAGTGAATTTTCCCATGGTTCTCTTTTCAGCAATTATTTAGAGTGAAAAACTTTCCCCGCAACCGCAAGTCCTGTTTGCATTCGGGTTGTTGAAAACAAACCCCTTTCCATTCAATCCCCCGCTGTATTCCAGCGTGGTCCCCACCAGGTATAAAAAGCTCTTTTTGTCTATGATGATCTTCACGTGATTATCCTCAAACATCTTATCAGTTTCATGCAGGTCGTCGTCGAACTTCAAATCATAAGACAGTCCGGAGCATCCGCCACTTTTCACACCAACGCGCACATAATCTTTCACAACATCAAAGCCTTCCTCAGACATGAGTTGAGAGATCTTCACTTTCGCAGTGTCACTTACCTTGATCATTTATATAGATTTATTCTAAATAGGACTGCAAATATAGTGTAAATAGGGATTTAAACCATATTTGAAAGAGATATAAAGCTTATCGAGCGATAGATTTAGCTAATAATTAACAGGTAGGAAATTGCAGCAAAATCACCTCGAAAGGTGTATTACTGCTGAAAATTAGGGTTGTTAATAAAGCTTGGATCTGAAAGTGAAAGCAAAAAGGCTTTGAGATCGGCTTTATCCTGATCTGAGAGCTGTACTCCGCCTTCAGCTACTTTTTTCATCAATGGATCGATGGTTTCTGAAAAAACCAATCCTTCACTGTAATGATCGATCACTTCATCCAGCGTTGTAAATCTTCCATCATGCATGTAGGGTGCCGTATAGGCCAGATTCCGGAGTGATCCTGACTTGAACCAACCAAATTCCCTTGGATCTCCGGTAAACCCACCTCTGCCACGATCGGAAAAGGTCTCGTCCAGTCCGTTGTTATGAAAAATATTATCTGTCCAAAGCGGATTGGCCGGTAAGCCATGACAATGGAAACAATCTCCCCTGCTTTCATCGAGAAATACGGCCAATCCGTTTTCTTCGGAAGGAGTTAATTCTTCCTGCCCAAGTAGGAATCGATCGAATTTCGAATTGGCAGAGACCAGGGTACGCAGGAATTGAGCGATCGCCCTGGAAACTCGCACTGAATCGATGGTGGTGGTCCCGAATGCTTGTTCGAATAGTGCAGGATAGGTATCGCTGGCGCGCAAGGTATTTTCTACATTGGGCCAGGTGTTTTTCATTTCGATAGGATTGGTTACCGGCTCAAAGATCTGTTCTTCCAAGGACTGCGCTCTGCCGTCCCAAAAAAATTCTTCATTATAATTCCAGGCCATGTTAAAGAGCGGCATCGAATTTCGTGTTCCAACAGAACCGTCAATGCCAATGCTGAATTGACGGGCATCTGAGAACGCATTTTCAGGTCGGTGGCAATCTGCACAAGCCTGGGTGCCATCTGCAGATAAACTTGGATCGAAGAACAACTTCTTTCCAAGGGCGATTCCTTCTACTGTTAAAGGGTTGTCTTCCGGAATAACAGGAGGGAGAATTCGTTCGGCGAATACCTGGGGTACTTCCAGGGTGAAAGGAGTGGCAACATATCCATTGTCGTCATTATCGGTCACGCAGGAATAACATAGACCGGCAACAAAAACAAGAATCAAATATGTTTTTATACTTTTCATTTATTTATTGTTGGGTCACGGCTCCACGACTGAATACCGTCATACCATTTTCACTCATCATAATCTGCGCATCGAAATTAGGCATTAATGTAGAAAATAGTACATTCAAATCCCAAAGGTTGGGGTTCTTGAACCATTCGGCTACATTCATTTTAACTTCAATAGTAGTATTGCTTCCTATAGTAACCTGTCCCAGGTTCACTTCAAAAGAGGTATCCTGAAGGGTAACGGGATTCGTAGACATATCATTAGCACGTATGGTATGGTATTGATATCCAACTTCATCTGAATTTGAATCGATGTACTTCCCTTCCAGGCGCATGTAGTGGTAGCCACCACCCAAGGGCGCCGGTACGTTCCAACCTCCGTCTGCAGAGTTCAATTCAGGATATGCCTGATCGATATTATCTTCATCATCGAAACCGAATGTGAATGTAACGGTATAATCTCCTTCCGGGATCTCGATTCCAGGGGTAAAAGTTAAGTTTGAATTATTTCGAACATTGATGAGGTTAAAGTCACCTGCATCGAATTTATCACCGGCGGTATTGGTAAAAGTTACATCGGAGATGAGATAAACCAGTTTAGAAATACTTAGTTCCTCCCCATGTGCATTGGTATACTGAATCTGGTCGAAATCGGCATTGGTGATCGCGCTACCGTCCCAATCGTGGCTAAATATAAGATCCACAGTTACTTCGTTGATCACATTTCCTCCGTTATCATCTTTTTTACATGCTGTGACTGCAAGTGTAAGTGCAATAAGCAGAACAATCTTCTTCATTATTTTATTTTAAGATTTATTTTAATTTAACTAGCAGCAGATCTTTCAGGCCGTTGTTACCCGGAATATCAATGTCACCACTCTCGGTGCTACCAACCATAAGTACGGTATCGGGCAAATTACCCGTGATTGCATGTTCGGCAAAGTCGAAACTTGTACCACCAATGGTCTTTTCGAAGACGAGCTCTCCACTTCCGTCCATAAACACCACCCAGGCATCGTTTTGTCCCTTGTTTGAAGAAACGTCGCCATCTGAACTTCTCGTACTACCGGCGAGTAAATAATTACCGTCGTTCATAGATTGAATACTGCGAGCAGATTCAAACTGGCTGCCACCCAAGGATTTGCTCCAAATAAGATTTCCATTTAGAGCGAACTTCACAACCCATAGATCGGCGTTGCCAATGTGGTCTGTAACGTCCTGATCCTCACTTCGCGAATCTCCAACAAACAGCACATTTCCATCTGGCGCAATAAGCCCGGAATAGCCTGTATCGATCTCGGCTCCTCCGTATGACCTCGCCCATAGCAGGTTCCCAAGATCATTTATGCGCACTACCCAGAAATCATACTGGCCTTTATTATCGGTTACGTCTCCATCGGGGCTTTCTGAAGTTCCTAAAAGCAGGAACCCACCGCTACTCAATTCAAGTGCCTGGTAACTGCGGTCGTCGTTGAAGCCGCCAAAGAAGCGCCTCCAGGTATATTCACCGTTTGGATTAATTTTGATCGCCCAAAATTCTCCCCCTGCATGATTGCGATTTCCATATTCTCTTCCATCATTCCCCTGGCCACCGCTGGCGGTAACATCGAAGAATCCGGTGACGAGAAAACCTCCATCTTTGGTTTGGATCACGTCGTTGGCACGATCTTCCCCGCTAAATCCATAGGTTTTATCCCAGACTTTATTACCACTAGCATCCAGTTTCAGAATCCAAAAGTCGATGAAACCGGCATTACCTGAAGTTACATCTCCGTCATTGCTACGTGTGCCTCCAACTACCAGGTAGCCACCATCGGGTGTGGATGTGATACTCCTTGCCGTGTCATTATTCGATCCGCCAAAGGTTTTGTTCCAAATGATATCACCGTTTTCGGCGATCTTCAGGACCCAAAAGTCCTGATCGGTAGTAGTTTTATCAATGATGTCTCCATCATTGCTGCTTGTGTTTCCCACTACAATATAGGCGTTGTCTGAAGTACGAATGATATCGACCCCTTCATCGATTCCACTTCCACCAAGAGCTTTTAGCCAGTCGATCTCTCCTACGAATCCTACCGGACCTCCACCGTCGTCAATAGGGCCTCCACCATCATCGGTTGGATTCACTGCTGGGTCGTCCTTGCTGCATGAGAGTAATGCCACTCCTAAGGAGAATGCAATGACAATAATTGGAATTATTCTTTTCTTTTTCAAACGCATAAAAACTTAATTAACAATCAGCCTCTTAGTGGTAGTATTGTTAATTTTCACCAGATACATACCGGAGTTTAGATTCGAAATATTCAGAGTTTCGGAGAAATTGTTGGCAAATGATTTACTGAAAACAACCTGCCCCAAAACATTATAAATAGCTACTTCATTGATCGCTTCTTTACTGGATGAAACGGTCAATATATTTTTTGTTGGATTAGGATAGATGGCGAAATCGCCGGCAACTACGTCCTCTAATCCAAGTATTGGATTTTGAACCAGGAAGAATCCTTCATCTCCACTAATTACTATGTTCCCACTGGCAAAAAATGGATAGACATTCCAGGATCCGTTAAAACCAGGGCTATTGCTTCCCGGAATGGTATCGAAATAACCAAATTCGGAAACATTTTGATTCGCGATATCACTAATATCCAGCACCCGGAGACCTCCACTGTAAGATGCCATGTAAAAATAGTCTCCTTTTACGTAACCGTTATGATCGGTAGCAGGAGTGGTTCCGAAGAACTCAAACGAGAAATCGGGATTATCCAGGTCGGATACATCAAAGATTATGGACCTTGTGTTGAAGCCAATATCCAATTCATCGATCTCATCGCCTGCAATAAAGATTGACTGGTCTTCCGTAAGCCATCCCTGATGCGTATAGCTTGTATTAGGATAGGTAGCAATCGAAATAGGTTGAGGATTACTTTTATCGGTAACATCTACGATCACAAGTCGATCTGTATTACTTCCGAAGAAAATTTCGCGCCCCTGATAATCGGTATCGGGCCCGTTGTAAGTTACGATCTGTGCATCGTGTGAATAACCATCCAAACTATATCCTCCGGCAGCAACCGGATTGGTTGGATCAGAAATATCGATGAAGTGCGGACCTCCGTTAAAGGTACTACTCCCAATAACGTAGGCGAACCCGGAGTCCTCGTTGATCGCAATATTATGTGCCCCACCAAAGGCATTATAATGGGCGTCTTCGGTAAAAACTTCTGGCGGATTATTTACGTTTCTCAAGCGAGTAAGGTCGAACACTTGCATTCCATGACCACCGGCTTCACTAACGATGAAGGCATGATTATCATATACTTTTACATCCCTCCAAATAGTGCTTGACGAATGCGTGTCCAGTTTACCAAGATATACTGAGTTCACAGGATCGGAAATGTCAAAAAAAGCAGTTCCATTATCCAAGCCAATGATGGCATATTCTTTTCCATCCTGTGGATCGGTCCATCCCCAGGAATCGTTTGCTGCGCTGGCACCCATAGCTCCGGGTGGCACATCGAATTGCAGATTGAATCCATCGCATGGAAATCCAGCGGCATTACCGCCAGAACATGGCACCTGGGCAAATGCAACAGTGCTTGCCATCAATGTGATAATAAGTGTAATTTTTTTCATGAAAATTGTTTTATTGTTCTTAGTTGGATCACAAAACGGCTGGTCAATAAACATAACGATAAAAAGCACTGCTTAGTTTCCCGAAAATGACCTATTCTTGGCCATTTTCCGTTTTTGATCTATTTTTTTATGACCTTTCGAGTCACCTGATCATTTACATTAATAAAATAGACTCCTTTTGCAAGGAAGGATAGATCTATAGTTTGTCTTTCGGTTGACAGATTACTTTCATTCAAAAGAATTTTCCCCGTGATATCTGCTAATTGAATGGAAGTTAACTCCACACGTTTTGAGATCACTTCGAGACGATTCTCCACGGGATTGGGATAAATAATAAGTCCCGCGCTCAAATTATCCTGAATGCTCAATATTTCGACCACTGTTAATTCAAAGGAGCAATCACTCGTATTACCTTCACCGTCTACACTTTCGAAAGTGATAGAATAGGTTCCTTCCGTTAGTTGAGTTCCAGCAATTGGATCCTGTGAAATAGCGGGATTTGCCGAACAGTTATCGATGGCGTCAACCAAACCTGTACTCACGTAATCCGGTAAAGTATAATAAGACTGGCCTTCATCGTAGCCTACGGTTTCGTTTTCGTAACAGTCGAATACCGGCCCCATCGTATCTTCGATAGTCACAGTTGCAGTACAAGTATCTGTATTCCCGGAAGGATCGGTGGCTGTTAAGGTTACGGTGTTCGCCCCAATGTCTGAACAATCGAAACTATTTGGAGAGACTGTGAGGGTAACAAAACCACTGTTATCAGTTGTACCACCGTCTACATCGGCACCTTCTATGGTGGCAATTCCATTTTCATCCAGTTGGGCAGTAATATTCTGACAAACGGCGACCGGGTCTTCTGTGTCTACGAAAGAAGACTTGACCAATACAAATCCTCTGTTCATGTCGCTTATCACTATGTTCCCACTGGCGAAAAACGGGTATACATTCCACGCACCGCTAAAACTTGCCGAGTTACTACTTGGATAGGTATCGAAATAACCCTCTTCGACAATCGTTCCGCCGGCAATATTACTCAGGTCGAATACGCGTAATCCAGCTCTGTAGTTGGCGAGGTAATATTTATCACCCTTCACATATCCATTGTGGTCGATAGCAGGCGTGGCACCGAAGTGACTAAAGTGATTCTGCGGGTTGTCCAGGTCCTGGAAATCGAAGACAATGGTTCTCGTATTAAAACCATTATTTTGCTCGTCGGCCTCGTCTCCAATTATAAAGTATCGTTGATCTTCGGTAAACCATCCCTGGTGTGTGTACCCAACATTGGAATAAGAAATACTCGATATTCCAACAGGGTTGAATTTATCGGTGATGTCGACAATGACTACTTCGTTGGTATTGGATCCAATGAGGATCTCTCTCCCAGTATAGTCACTATCCGGACCATTGTACGTAACAACCTGTGCATCGTGGCTGTAATCGGCGATGCTATAACCCCCTTCACCTACGGGGTTGGTTGGGTCTTGAATGTTAATAAAGAAGGGGCCACCGTTATAAAAATCGGTTCCAACAGCAAAAGCATAACCGCTATCCTCGTTGATCACGATATTGTGAGCATCTCCAAAACCATTGAAATGACCGTCTTCTGTAAAAGTTACTGGTGGATTCGACACATTTCTCAATCGGGTAAGATCGAATACCTGCATTCCATGACCACCGGCCTCACTCACGATAAACGCATGATTGGCATAAGTCTTTACATCCCGCCATGAACTATTGGTTGTATGCGTTGGTAGTTTACCTAGATAGACAGGGCTGGTAGGATTTGATATGTCGATAAATGCCGTACCGTTATTCAAACCAATAAGGGCATATTCCTTTCCATCCTGTGGATCGGTCCATCCCCAGGAGTCATTCCCACCACCAGCGCTCATTTGTCCTAACGTAATTGTTGATTGAAGGTCATAACCATCACAAGGAAACGAACCGGCCATACCACCGGAACAGGGCGTTTGGGCTATGGCGAATGGGGTCACAGCTAGGGCAAAAAGTAAGATTGAGTTTTTCATGATATAATTGATTTGGGGCTTATTGTTTAATTATCTTTTTAGTTATCGTATTGTTGATATTGACGAAGTAAATTCCTTTGGAAAAAGCTGAAATATCAAGCGTTTCACTGTTAGAGTTTACTTCGGAAAAGGCTAAAATTAGTTTGCCGGAGATATCAGAGATCGATATGGATTTCAGGTTTTGACTGTCGGAGGTTATTGTTATGGTTCCATAACTTGGGTTTGGAAAGATAACAAGATTTAGTGCTTGGGTGAAGTCATCCACACCCAGTATTTCGACCACATTCAAATTGAAGGTACAGGTTTCTGAATTTCCCTCATCATCGGTGGCTTCAAAAGAAATGGGATAAACTCCTTCGGTGAGTTGGGTTCCTGCCACTGGATCCTGAGAAATCACCAGGGAAGCGGTACAATTATCTGTTGCAGACACATCGCCTGAGGCAACATAATCGGGCAAGGTATAGAATTCATCGCCCTCGTTGTATTCAGCAGATTGATTTGCCGGGCAATCAAACACGGGGCCTGTTACATCTACAACTGTGATCACAGAAGTACATGTATCCGTATTTCCAGCGGGATCAGTTACGGTAACGGTTACCGTGTTTGGTCCAAGATGGGAGCAGTCGAAGGTATTCTGACTCAAGGTAATTGTAAAAAATCCACTGTTGTCTGAAGAACCTCCATCCACGTCATCACCCGATACGATCACTTGTCCGTTCTCGTCCAGTTCGGCGGTGAAGTTCTGACAAACAGCTACCGGGTCAATAGTATCAGGAGCAGATGCTTTCACAATGAAAAAGCCTTCAGAGCGATCATTGATCATAATATTTCCACTTCCGAAGTAAGGATAAACATTCCATACACCGTCGTAATTGGCATTGTTGTTCGAACCATAGGTGTCGAAAAAACCAGTTTCAGCCAGATTGCCGCTGGCAATGTCAGTGATGTCGATTACCCGAAGTCCAGCCGAATAATTAGAGAGGTAGTAATTATTTCCCACTACATACCCATTGTGATCGGTTGCCGGAGTTGTTCCGAAGAAATCCAAATGATGTTGTGGATTGTCAAGATCGAGTAGATCGAATACGATGGTTCTGGTATTGAAACCGTTGTTGGCTTCGTCGAATTCATCGCCCAGCAGAAAATACCTATGATCATCGGTGAACCATCCCTGATGGGTGTATCCGGAATTGGTATAGTTCATTGTGGCGATACTTTGAGGGCTTGTCTTATTGGTCACGTCCACTATGGAAACCCATTCCATAGATCCGCTACTGGCGATCAAAATTTCACTTCCCGCATAGTCACTATCCGGACCTACATAGGATACTACCTGGGCGTCATGGACATAGCCGTCTCCACCAAATCCACCAGCCGCGACCGGGTTCAAGGGATCCTGTATATTTACGAAATGTGTTCCTCCGCTAAAGGTATTTGTTCCTACCGCATAGGCATATCCGGTGTCCTCGTTTATCACCAGATTGTGAGCACTGCTGAAGCCAGAATAATGGGCATCTTCTGTAAAAGTTACCGGCGGGTTTGTAACGTTTCTAAGGTGAGTAAGATCGAAGATCTGCATCCCATGTCCGGAGGCTTCACTTACAATAAAGACATAGTCGTTGTGCACTTTTAGATCACGCCAGGTCGAGAAATTGGTATGTGTAGGCAATTTACCAAGGTATACCGGGTTTACCGGGTCGGAAATATCGACAAAAGCGGTTGCTCCTTCTAGGCCTACCAGGGCGTATTCCTTTCCATCCTGTGGATCGGTCCATCCCCATGAATCGTTCGCGCCTCCCGCGTTGAAAGTGGACAACGGAATGTGTGACTGAAGGTCATAACCGTTACAGGCATAGCCAGCGGCTGTTCCACCAAGACAAGGTGTTTGGGCCGCGGTAAGTTGAACTATCCCGAGGGCCGACAATAAAAATAATACTAGTTTTTGCATGAAGTTGGTTCTAAGTTGGTAGAATTTGGGTTACTATCTTTTAATGATCTTTTTCGTGAGCGATTTATTGATATTGACGAAGTAGATTCCTTCTGAAAAATTTTCAATCTTGATTTGTTCGATTTTTGAATTAATATCCGATTTCTCGAAAACGACCTTCCCGGTGACATCTGCAATCATAACATGGTTTACTGCAGCTTGCGCGGACTCAATGTTCAAACGATCTGTCGCAGGATTTGGATAAATTCTGAAGGCGTTATCGGCTTCTAGATCATTATTATTCAATAATGATGAACGTACGATATACATGCCACCAACATAATTGGGATCCCCGAAAGTAAGTGAGGTGATCAAAATATTACCACTCGGAAAATAAGGATACACATTCCAAGCGCCATCGTAGCCAGCGGTGTCTCCGTTTGGGAATACGTCGAAATAACCCGTTTCGGTGAAATTACCATTGCCAATATCGGAAATGTCGACTACGCGAAGTCCGGCTTTGTAATTGGCCAGGTAAAATTCATCTCCTTTAACATAGCCATTATGATCTGTGGCAGGAGTAGGGCCAAAATATTCGAAGTCGAAGGCTGGATTATCCAGGTCACTTACATCAAAAACCACGGTGCGAGTATTAAACCCAAAATTCAACTCATCGATCTCGTCCCCAAGAAGAAAAAACGCCTGGTCTTCGGTGAGCCAGCCCTGATGCGTATAGGCTATGTTGGAATACTGAATGGTTGAGATGGTCTGAGGATTTGATTTGTCGGTAATATCGGCGATCACGACTTTATCGGTATTACTACCAAGGTAAATTTCTCTTCCTGTGTAATCAGAATCAGGTCCGCTGTAAGTAACCACTTGCCCATCATGGCTGTAACCTTCCGAATTATAGCCGCCGGCCGCTGTTGGATTCAAGGGATCTGAGATATCCACAAAATGAGGTCCACCGTTGAAGGTTGACGTCCCTACACCATAGGCATACCCCTGGCTTTCATTGATCACTATATTGTGAGCACTTCCGAAGCCATTATAATGTGCGTCTTCAGTAAAGGTTTCCGGAGGATTGGTTACATCACGAAGGCGTGTTAGGTCGAACACCTGCATGCCATGACCAGAAGCCTCACTAACCACAAATACGTAGTTGTTGTATGTTTTAAGATCCCTCCATAAACTAGGATTGGTATGTGTGGGTAATTTTCCCAAATAAGCTGGGTTTACGGGATCGGAAATATCTACGAATGCAACTCCATTTTCAAGACCAACCAAAGCATACTCTTTTCCGTCTTGCGGATCGGTCCATCCCCAGGAATCATTCGCATTGTCTGTGCTGAATGTGGTCCATGGAATAAACGACTGAAGATCAAAACCCTCGCACGGATATCCGTCGGCGAAACCATTGACGCATGGGGTCTGAGCAAAGCTCACGGAACAGGCAAAAACGAGCGTGGTTAAAAGTAAATTTACTTTCATTGAAATTTTCTTAAAAATGCCATCAAAACTAACAAAATTCAAGGAGCTTATATGTTAATAGTGTCATATTATTAGGAGATTATGAGAATTAGACCTCGAATTTTATGAAATATGGGGTTGATAGACAATGAGGAAAATCACAAAATCATAAATTAATAGGATTAAGTACCTTATTTTTGCATTCCTAACTTTTACGCATGTTTGACGACAAAAACCCTTCAAAAACAAGTATTTCAGAACTAGGTGAGTTTGGATTGATCGACCATCTTACCAGGGATATCAAGCTTACACATGAAAGTACGCTTAAAGGAATTGGAGATGATGCAGCTGTGCTTGCGCAGGATGAGAAAAAAGTGAAAGTAATCACCACCGATCTGTTGGTTGAAGGGGTGCATTTCGACCTCAGTTATATGCCGCTCAAACATTTGGGTTATAAGGCAGTTATGGTTAATCTAAGTGATGTGTATGCGATGAACGCGGAAGCCACTCATATAACAGTCTCCCTGGCCGTTTCCAATCGATTTCCGGTGGAGGCGTTAGAAGAACTATATGCGGGAATAAAGACAGCAGCTGCATTGTACCAGGTGGATGTAATTGGTGGGGACACCACCTCATCCACTTCCGGAATGGTAATAAGTATTACGGCACTTGGGGAAGTAGAGAATGATAAAGTGGTATACAGAAACGGTGCAAAGGCGAATGATTTGTTAGTGGTAACAGGCGATTTGGGGGCCGCATATCTTGGATTGCAAGTGCTGGAACGGGAGAAACAAGTATTTGAGGCAAACCCAAATGCGCAGCCAGAGCTGGACCAATATACCTATTTGGTAGAGCGTCAATTAAAACCAGAAGCCCGCAAAGACATTCCAAAATTACTACAGGATCTGGAGGTGATTCCTACTTCCATGATCGATATTAGTGACGGATTATCTTCAGAGATAATTCATCTTTGTAAGCAGTCTAAGGTGGGCTGTAATTTGTATGAAGAGAAAATTCCGCTGGATCCCCAGGTGATCGCTACCTGTGAAGAATTCCAACTGGATAGTACCACCATCGCCTTGAGCGGAGGAGAGGATTATGAATTACTTTTTACGATTGGGAACGAAGATTTCCCTAAGATAAAGGCCAATCCTAATTTTACGGTTATAGGCCATATGACCCTCGAAAAGGAAGGAATGCATCTTATAACACGAGCTAATACAAAGATTCCCTTGATCGCACGTGGATGGAATTCATTGAAGATTGAATAACTAAATGGCTGTTCGATTGCTGAAATGCTGTTCGAAAAGTAAGTTGTTGGTTTCCCAGTATTTTGTTAATCGTACAATTTGTCCGTAACCGTCTTCGGTATACTTCTGTTTGCAACAGCTGCATTGATACTCTTTTACCTGGGTTGAATACCTCTTAATAGATTCAAATTGATGTCCTTTGATCTTACAAAGTAATTTTCTCATACTACCTTAGCATATTTACGCCTCATCTTTTTCTCGAAAAACATCGCTAGTGAGGTGTTGATTTGTTTGGTTTTTGACGTTAGATTCTCCAGATGACCGGCGAAATTATCGGTGACCTCCTTACCGCAATTGGTACATTTGTACTCATTGATGTGATTGGTGATCTTACGGCTAATAACATAGTCATGGCCTAACGTACTGCAAACGATACCTGAAAAGGAAAACGACTGATTTGGGGTAGTGGCTTTCATGGTTAAAATGATTTGGTGCTCTAATATAGAATTTTTTTTAAATAAAATCGATTAAATGTATATTTATTCGATAAAGTGCAATATTTTAACAACTTCAGCCTTTTGTTCCAACCAACTCATATGTCCTCCATCGAGCTCGAATAATTTTGAATTAGTCTCTGAAGCAATTGCCTGCGACTCGTCCCATGGCACCACAGGATCGTCTTTGGCTGCGATGATAAATTTTGGTCCTTCGTAGTTTTTCAAAATCCTGGTGCGGTCTGTGCGCTGCGCCATACCAGATATAGCCGCCCGAATCCCTTCTGAAGAAAATGCAGCCGCGATCGAGACAAGGGATTTGATATCATCCCGAAAATAATTTAAGTTTTCTTTGCTGAAGAGTGCCGGAATAGTCAATTGAACGAACGACTGCTTATTTTGTGCGACCAAGTCCAGTGCCCGCTGCCTGTTTATCTTCCGTTCTGGCGAATCTGCTCTTGTTGTAGAGTTCATCAATACAAACGAATTCACGTAATGGGGATATTGCTCGAGGAATGCAAGTGCGACATAACCTCCCATCGAATGCCCCACAAGCGTGACTCCGCGAATTTCTTCGGCATCCAGTACTTCCTTGACTATCGTTGCCATTTGCTCCATACTATGCACCGTATCAATAATTCCACTTTTGCCATGACCGGGGAGATCGATGAGCACTACTTGATGTGCGACAACAAGTTCCGGTAACAACGCATCCCAAATAGCATTCGATTCCAGGAAGCCGTGCAGTAGCACAAGGGTGGGTCCTGTACCCAGGCAGCGGTAAAAGATTGGAACTCCGTGGTAGTGATGAATCATTTTTCTATATTCGGCTATACAAATATCTGTTAATGACCCAAGGCAAGCAAACCGTAGTTACGGCATTCGCCCTGTTTTCACTTTTTTTTGGTGCCGGAAACTTGATCCTTCCTCCTTTTTTGGGATACAATGCCGGCGAATCATGGTTGTGGGTCACCCTGGGATTTGCAGTGTCCGCTGTTTTAATTCCTATTCTTGCAATCTATGGTCATGCGCGATTGCAGGGAACCATGCTGGACTTCGCCAATAAGGTTACACCCGGGTTTGCGATTTTCTATTCCATTTGTGTTTACGCGATCTCTATTTCACTCCCCTCACCCAGGACAGCGTCGGTTACCTATGAGATGGCCATTCAACCATATTTCGAAATGTCATCGCTCACTTTGAGTACCCTATACTTTGCCGTAGTGTTGATCTTCGTGCTGAATCGAACTAAGATCATTAGCATCATTGGTAAGTTTCTTACTCCATTGATCATTTTGCTGTTGGTAGCTGTCGTACTGATTGGACTTTTTTCTGAATTGGAACCCATGAAACAGTCTTTATTTACCAACTCGTTCACAGCAGGAATACTGGAAGGTTATCAAACCTTCGATGCCATTGGTGGAGTAGTAGTGGGTGGGGTGATCATCATATCATTTAATTTACAAGGCAAGTTCGATGCTCCCGAAAAGCGTAAAATGATAGGACGGGCAGGGCTGATTGCAGGAATAGGATTATTCGTGATCTATGGTGGATTGATCGCCCTGGGGGCCTCACATAGTGGAACGGTTACAAGTAGCAATCGCACCGAATTACTCCAAATACTTTCCACAGGATCCCTTGGAAGTATTGGAACCGCCTTTCTGGGAGTATTGGTTACCCTGGCTTGCTTTACCACCGCGGTGGGAATCGTTACCGGTACCGCCGACTTCGTGAAGGGTTTGCTTAAGGATTCGCAGTTAGCTTACATCATTACTGCCGTACTGGGTTGTATTTTAGGAGTGGCTGTTGGTCAATGGGATGTCCACTACATCATCGACATCGCACTTCCGGCACTTATGTTCATTTACCCTATTACCATCGTTTTGATCCTGCTAAACGTAACGCCTAAAAAACTTGCTTCCCAGTGGGTTTTTCGAACGGTGGTGATTGTGACTTTTCTTTTCAGCATTCCCGATTTCCTGG
Organism: Flavobacteriaceae bacterium; assembly: GCA_013043825.1. Classification (GTDB taxonomy): domain Bacteria; phylum Bacteroidota; class Bacteroidia; order Flavobacteriales; family Flavobacteriaceae; genus Aureisphaera. Next base: position 3,220 of record JABDNM010000189.1, on the reverse strand, counting down.
GTTTTCTCATTGCGCAGGAACAACTTCAGGGGATAAGGGGATGGCTGCCATTTGCCAATGACAATATGGGCTGGATACTACCAGCCTTGATCACATTTGTAATAACCAATGTGGTGCTGTCGTTCAGAAAAAAAGATTAGGAATTCATCAAATCCTCGATCTCATCGGCTTCAATGGGGATATTCTTCATAAGATTCAAAGGCTCACCACGTTCCTGTATCACCACGTCGTCCTCCAGTCGGATCCCAAAGTTTTCATCAGGAAGATAAATTCCCGGTTCAACCGTGAAGACATTGCCTGCTTGCATGGGTTCCCAAAGTATGCCGTAGTCGTGAGTATCTAGTCCAATATGATGTGAAGTGCCATGCATGAAATATTTCTTGTACGCGGGCCATTCCGGATCTTCATTTTGTACGTCAGACTTGTCCAATAACCCCAGACCTAATAATTCGGAAGTCATGATCTTGCCCACTTCCACGTGGTATTCCTTCCACATCGTACCAGGAACCAGAAGTTTGGTGGCTTCGTCTTTCACTCGATTGACCGCTTCGTAAACGGCAAGTTGCCTCTCTGTAAAACGGCCATTGGCTGGTACGGTACGTGTCATATCGCTGGAGTAATTAGCATACTCGGCGCCCACGTCCATCAGGATCAGGTCACCATCTTTCACCTGCTGGTTGTTTTCAATATAGTGTAAGACATTGGCGTTATTACCACTTGCGATAATAGGAGTATAGGCAAATTTCTTGGATCGATTCCGAAGGAACTCATGAAGGAATTCTGCTTCGATCTCGTATTCCCATACCCCCGGTTTAATGAAACTCAGCACCCTTCTAAATCCTTTTTCGGTGATAGTGCAAGCGGTTTGCATCAAATCGATCTCAATAGGGTTCTTTACCGATCGCAATCTTTGCAGGATGGGATTGCTTTTGGCCCAACTATGTGCCGGGAATTTTTCTTTTGTGGTTTTGATAAAACGGGCTTCCCGGGTCTCGGTATCGACATTGGCCCTGTAGTGTTCATTGGTATTGAAATAAATAGTATCTGCCTGGGTCATGATCTCATAGAACACCTTGTCGAATTCAGAGAGCCAAAGCACGGTCTTTACACCACTGACCTTGGTTGCGCGTTCTTTGGTAAGTTTCTCTCCTTCCCAGACAGCAATATGTTCATTGGTTTCACGAACAAATAAGATCTCCTTGTGTTTGGGATCGGGAGCATCGGGGAAGAGCACCAAAATACTTTCTTCTTGATCCACCCCACTCAAATAAAGAATGTCGCGCGCCTGTTCGAAAGGCATGGTACTGTCTGCACTAATGGGATAAATATCATTACTATTGAAAACCGCTAAACTTTTTGACTTCATTTGGGCCATAAAATTGGCGCGGTTCTTCACATATAATTGGGCGTCTATGGGTTGGTATTTCATGGAGATCTGCTTCTGAATTTCCCCAAAAATACTGAAAATTGAAGCTACTGTTAAACTTCCCAAAATAATTTTGCCGTAAATTGGGCTTTCGGTAATTTTCCGCTTCTTAAAAACCATCCAATGAAGAATATATTCGTATTGTTCCTCAGCGTCGTAAGCTTAGGAGCTCTTGCTCAGCCAGCATCAACTCCAGTATCCCAAGTAGAACAGGCCCTTGAACAAAAAGCCATTTTAGCGGCAAATTCCCTGGTAAAAAATTTACCTTTTAAGAACATTGGACCCACTGTAATGAGTGGACGGGTGGTGGATTTTGCCGTGAATCCAGCGAATCCCGTGGAATTTTACGTGGGATATGCCAGTGGAGGCGTCTGGTATACCAAGAACAACGGAACGAGTTTCGAACCCGTACTGGATAATAGCCCGACTCAAAATGTGGGAAGCCTCGCCGTGGATTGGAAAAATGGAACCATTTGGGTAGGAACCGGAGAGGTTAATTCATCACGGTCTTCCTATGCCGGGATCGGACTGCTACGATCTGAAGATGGTGGAAAGAACTGGAAGAATATGGGTCTTAAAGATTCACATCATATTAGTAAGATCATCATCAATCCCAATAATCCCAACGAGCTGCTTGTTAGTTCATTGGGACATCTCTATTCTGCAAATAATGAGCGCGGGGTATACAAAACACTCGACGGAGGGGCCAGCTGGAATCGCACCCTATTCGTAAATGACCAGACAGGCATCGTTGAAATGGATGCAGATCCCAATAACTTCAACGTGGTTTATGCATCGGCTTGGGACAAGGATCGAAAGGCATGGAACTTCCGTGGAAATGGAACAAGTAGTGGTATATATCGAAGTACTGACGCCGGGAATACCTGGACCAAAGTTTCGGTTGAGGGCAGTGGATTTCCCACCGGGGATGGAGTAGGGCGCATTGGCCTGGCCGTGGTGGACGAGAATACCGTTTATGCTATTCACGACAGTCAATTCCGTAGGAAAGAAGGAGACAAAAAACTAGACCGTGATGTGCTGGTCAAGGACGACTTTAAAGTAATGAGCAAGGAACAGTTCCTGGCTTTGGATAATAAAAAGCTGGAAGCATTCCTGCGAAATAATCGATTTCAGGAGAAGTACCAGGCAGATAATGTAAAACAAATGGTGCGAAGCGGAAGCGCAGAACCCGTCGATCTGGCGCGGTACCTGGAAGATGCAAACACCTTGCTGTTCGATACCCCGGTTATTGGAGCCGAGGTGTACAAGAGTACCAATGGTGGAAAAACCTGGGCAAAGACACATAAGGATTATTTGGATGGACTTTATTATTCGTATGGGTATTACTTCGGAAAGATCCATGTGGATCCAAACAATGAGAACGGCATCTATATTTACGGAGTGCCTATCATAAAATCCAAAGATGGAGGCAAGAGTTTTACCTCCATTAGCGCAGACAATGTGCATGCAGATCATCATGCGCTGTGGATCAACCCACGAATGCCAGGACACCTGATCGATGGCAACGATGGCGGTGTAAATATATCCTACGACGATGGAGAGCATTGGATAAAATGCAATACACCGTCAGTGGGTCAATTCTATTCGGTGAACGTTGATAATGCAAAACCTTACAACGTATATGGAGGTTTGCAGGACAACGGTGTTTGGGTAGGTGCTCATACCTATAATGAAGGAGTTCGATGGCACCAATCGGGGCATTATCCTTATGAATCCATCATGGGCGGTGATGGAATGCATGTTCAGATCGATCATCGCAATACAGATATCGTC
>JABDNM010000187.1 GCA_013043825.1 Flavobacteriaceae bacterium | reverse complement strand
TCCCTCTTGGATCGTTCCCTGAAAGAACCGTTGGATCCGGTCTTCACCGCCCGGGCTACTTATTGGAAAGCTGAAAGTGATTACCAGGATTCGAATTTCGAATCTTCCTTGATTGGATACAAACAATTCCTGCAATTACCGGGTGCCAGGCAAACCCCTGAATTTGAAAGCAGTCATTATCATTTGGCATACAATTATTTCAAACTGAAGCGATACGATGAAGCAATAACCAATTACACCCAATTCCTAGCTTCGGGCTCGGACCATGCAGCCAAAAGGAACGATGCTCATCTGCGGTTGGGCGACAGTCATTTTGTTTCCAGTTCCTACTGGCCGGCCATGGAGAATTACAATAAAGCCATTGAAGGCAATTCACCCGACAGTGACTATGCAGCATTTCAAAAGGCGATCTCTTTTGGATTTGTGAATCGTTCTGAAGACAAGCTCAAAGAACTTCAGCGTTTTGGAGTGAATTATCCCCGATCCATTTATCGGGACGATGCTTTATATGAATTGGGAAATACCTATCTGGCAATGGATGATACCCGGGAAGCTATCCTGGCATACGACCGACTTGCGCGGGACATTCCGAAGAGTAGCTACGTGCCGAAAGGACTGTTGAAAAAGGCGTTGATCCTGGACAATAAAGGACAAAGCAACCAGGCGTTATCCATCTTCAAACAAGTGGTTGCGAATTATCCCGCGAGTGATGAAGCTCTACAGGCAGTTGCTTCAGCAAAAATCATTTATATAGACCAGGGCAGAGTAAGCGACTATGCCAATTGGGTCAACACCCTGGACTTTGTTGAGGTGGAAAACGCCGAGTTGGATGATGCGACTTACCAGGCAGCGGAGCAACCGTACCTGGAAAACAAACCCAAACAAGCTATCTCCCGATTTGAAACCTATGTTTCCGATTTTCCGGCGGGTAGACACGCGCTCAAAGCCCACTTTTACCTGGCCCAATTGTATTTCGCCCAAGAAAATAAGGAAAATGCCATTCCGCATTACAAGTATGTAGTGGACAAGGAAAGGAGTGAATTCAGTGAACAAGCTCTGGCACGAATCTCGGAGCTTTATTTGGGCAAAAAGGAATACAGAAATGCGCTTCAGTATTTAAAACGCCTGGAATTGGAAGCAGATTTTCCACAGAACGTCGTCTTTGCACAGACCAACATCATGAAAGCCAGCTACGAGTTGAAAGAGTATGAGGCAGCCGTAAACTATGCTGAAAAAGTACTTCAGAATTCCAAGGTGGACAATAGTATAAAAAGTGATGCCCAGATCATCATTGCCCGTTCCGCGATAAAAACCGGCAATGAAGCCAAAGCAGAGACGGCTTACACAGAAGTAAGGAAGATCGCAACCGGAAAGCTGGCTGCAGAAGCACTGTTCTACGATGCTTATTTTAAGAACAAAAAGGGCCAGTTCGAGGCGTCCAATACGGCCATTCAAAAATTGGCCAAAGACTATTCGGGATTTAAGTACTTTGGAGCTAAGGGGCTGGTGATCATGGCCAAAAACTTTTATGCCCTGGACGATGCCTACCAGGCCAGTTATATTCTGGAAAGCGTGATTAAGAATTTCGCCGAATTTAACGACGTAGTCGAAGAAGCCAAAGCCGAACTAGCAATTATCAAAGCCACCGAATCCAAAACCAACTCGTCCATCGAAACCGATGGGAACTAGCATTTCATCAATCCTAAAGTCAACAAATCCTACCCTATGGTCCAATGCTTTTTAGTTCAATTAATCAAGAGACAAATACAAAAGATGTCCGCACAATCCCTTTATTCCCAATTCCTTATCGGTTTTATGATATTTGTACCCCTTCAAACTTATGCCCAGGAAGAAGGCGAGGATTTGGGAACCGAAGTGGTTAATATCGTTAAGCCATATACGCCTACCATTAGCGACGCATTCAAGGTTAAGGAGACTCCGGTGCTCAATGATAGTATCACAACCACAAAGAAAAAAGTGAACTATGGGATCTTCTCTGTTCCCGTGGCATCCACATTTACCCCGGCGAAAGGAAAGGCGGCCACGGTTGAAAAAGCCAAACCCATCAAGTTGTATGACAGCTATGCGACTTTGGGATTTGGAAATTATACCTCGGTTTTAGGGGAGTTGTACAGTAATTTTCAGATCGATAGAACCGATAATGCCGGAATTCATTTTAAGCACAATTCCTCCCAGGGAAACATCAAGGGTGTTCTGGTTGAAGACAAGTTCTACGACACCAGCCTGGACGCTAACTTTACGAGCAGGCAACGGGATATGTCGTATGGAGTAGAAGCAGGTGCCGAACACCAGATTTTCCACTGGTATGGTTTGAACGATTTTTTCACTTCGGAAACGATCGAGCTTTTCGATCCCATCGATCCGAAGCAGTCCTACTTCAGCGCCTACCTGGGCGGGAATATTAATCTGGATGAATCGGTATTTGAAGCTGCAAAGGCACGGTTACGATATACCGGGGATGCATTTTCCTCTTCTGAAGTACGATTCAGTGTTCAGCCCGAATTTGTTTTACCTCTAACCGAATTTAACCTGAAGATCACTGGGGAACTCGATTTCCTGAGCGGAAAATTCGAACGAGATTATTTCAATACAGGAAACAATATCGAATATGGATTTTTGAATGCAGGAGTTAGTCCGGCGCTGGTCTATGTGAACGACGATCTTACCCTATCGTTGGGTGCCATGGCCGCAATTAGTCTGGATACCAAGGGCAGCAGTACTAATTTTTACCTGTTTCCTCAGGTTCAGGCTTCCTACCGTTTGGTGGATGAATTGCTCATCGTTTATGGTGGAGCCGATGGTGGGTTGATCCAGACTAATTACTTCGATCTCAAATCGACCAATCCCTTTGTATCTCCCACCCTCAATATTATGCCTACCGTTCAAAAATACAATGCCTTCGGAGGTTTGAAAGGAAAACTCTCTAATTCGGTGGGGTATAATCTGCGTGCATCTTATGTTAATGAGAATGATAAAGCCTTGTTCACCATCAATCCGTTTAAGGGAAGACTGCCCAATTTGGAAGGATATGAGAATGGAAATTCCTTTAGAATAATCTACGATGACGTCACTACACTTGATATTTTTGGGGAATTGAAGGTAGAAGTCGCAGAGCAGTTCAGCTTGGGAATAAACGCCAATATCTACAGCTACAATACCACGAACCAAGCGGAACCCTGGAACTTACCGGAACTTAAGATAACTGCCTTTTCACATTTCAGCATCACCGACCAGATCTTTGGCGGAGCTTCGATCTTCTTTGTTGGAGAACGAATGGATTTCTTTACCACAACCCAATCTGGTATAACTACCATTCCTATCAACGAGCCCAGATCGCTGGACAGCTATATCGATCTTAACCTGGACCTGGGATATCGGGTGAACGATCGGTTGTCGATCTTTGCAAAAGGGAGCAACCTGTTGAGTGATAACTACGAAAAATGGCTGTTCTCACCGGTACAGGGCATCCAGGGGTTGGTAGGCGCCACCTATAAATTCGATTGGTAGGACGTACGCGCAGCCTTACAATTCATCTAAAAAATTTTTTAAAATTTTGCTAGTAAAAACAGCATTCTGCGAAAGTGGGATGCTTTTTTTACTTTTATAGAAATGAAACGGGATGAAGAAGCTACTTCCAACCTATGGAATTATGATCTTTGGGATTTTGGGAGTGATCGCGAGCTTTTATTATCCCGGAGGTTCACAAGCCGATCCTACTTCCGAAGGGTTCAGTTGGGCTCATAATTATTGGTGCAACCTGCTCTACACCTGGGCCATCAATGGCGAATCAAATTCGGCACAACCTGTGGCTATCGCAGCCACCCTCGTTCTCTTCGCCAGCCTAGCCTATTTTTTTTATCAATTTCCAAAATATTTCTCGATCAATAAAATTTGGGACCGACTTATAAGATTTACCGGTGTAGGAGCCATGGTGCTAGCCGTGTTGGTATTTTCACATTTACACGATCTGTTCGGTATAATTTGCAGTGTAATGGGCCTGGTAACCCTGGTTGGCATTTTCTATGGAGTCGTGAAACACAGGCAACGGGTATTCGCGGTGGTCGCAGTGTGGTGCATCTTGTTAGTGGGGATGAATAATTATATTTATTTTTCAGAAAATTATATCCACTATTTACCTATTGTTCAGAAGATCACCTTTGCATCGGTCCTTTTATGGGTCATAGGGATCAATATTCAGTTCCTCAAGTTAGGTCGAAAACCTGTAACTTAGACGGGTTAAAAAACCATCTATCGTATGAAAAATATTGCACTCCTTCTCTTTCTCACTGGGTTTTATTCATGCAATTCGCAAATGGAAAATGCCGATTTGTTAGTTCAGAATGCAAATGTATACACAGTAAATAATAGCTTCGATAAAGCAGAAGCATTTGTAGTGAAGGATGGAAAGATCTTAGCGGTGGGGACAACAAAAGACCTGCAGTTAAAATACTATGTAGATGAGGTTTTCGAAGCTGGTGGAAAAACCATTGTTCCTGGATTGATAGATGCCCACGCTCATTTGTACAATTTAGGGTCCAGCATGCAAAGAGCGAATTTGGCAGGAACCAAGAGCAAGCAGGATGTACTGGATCGGGTTGTTGAATTTCAGAAAGAAAAGCAAACCGAATTCATTCTTGGCCGCGGATGGGATCAGAACGATTGGGAGATCAAGGAATTTCCAACCAAAGAAGAACTGGACGCCCTGTTCCCGGATATTCCAGTGGCACTTACGAGGATCGACGGACATGCACTATGGGTGAATTCTAAGGCGTTGAACTTGGCGGGAATAACTTCAGCAACGAAAATGAGTGGTGGAGAAGTAGTACTTGAAAATGGCGAACCTTCCGGAATCCTGGTCGATACTCCAATGAAACTGGTAAGAAATATAATGCCTGAACCCGATCGCGATTACAATATTACTGCCTTAAAAGATGCGGAGGCGGCCTGTGTTTCTTTTGGTCTGACTACCGTGAACGACGCCGGACTGGGCAGGGAGGTTATCGAACTTATCGATGAACTTCAGCAAAGAAAGGAGTTGAAGATCCGGGTGTATGCCATGGTAGCCAATAATCCTTCAAATTTAAATTACTATCTGAATAAAGGAATTACCAAAACCAACCGGCTCAATGTTCGTTCGGTCAAGGTATATGCAGACGGCGCCCTGGGATCGCGTGGGGCCGCATTGAGGGAGCCCTATTCAGACCAGGACGGTCATTTCGGGGCCATGATCACCCCGGCCAGTGAACTGGAAAAGCTAGCAGAACGAATAGAAAAAGCGGGGTTTCAAATGAACACACATGCAATTGGCGATTCGGCGAACGTGGCGGTATTACGGGCTTATAAACAGGCTTTCAATGGGAAAAAGGATCTCCGGTGGAAGATCGAACATGCCCAGGTGATTAGTTTACAAGATATAGCTGAATTTTCCGGCAATATTATTCCAAGTGTACAACCCACACACGCTACCAGTGATATGTATTGGGCCGAAGACCGACTGGGAAAAGAACGCATCAAGGGCGCTTATGCCTATAAAAGTTTATTGAAAAGCGCCGGAACCATCGCTTTGGGTACCGATTTCCCGGTTGAGAATGTAAATCCCATGCTCACCTTTTATGCCGCGGTTGCCAGGAAAGACCTCGATAACTATCCTGAAAATGGTTTCAGAGCGGAGGAGGCGTTGACCCGGGAAGAGACCCTACGAGGGATGACCCAGTGGGCGGCGTACTCCAACTTTGAAGAAAATGAAAAAGGAAGCATTGAGCCAGGTAAATTTGCCGACTTCGTGGTTCTCGACAAGGACATCATGGAATGCCCTGTAAATGAAATTCCGAAGATAAGAGTCCTGGATACGTTTATAGGGGGTGAAAAGGTATTTTAGAGACCACCTTTTGCCTGGAGGTCCTCAATACACAGCGGGTCCAGCTGGGGGATCATCATCCTGCCTTTCATGCGTTCGATCATGGAACGCGTGACACTGGTTGCGTCAAAATACATGAGGCATTCTTCTATGAAACAATGTTTTAAATTCGACTGATCCTCGTGCTCGGCATGGATATCGTCCCCGGAGATATTGGTAAGCCCCAGGATATGTCCCAACTCATGATTCATGGTAGTACTCTCGATGATGGAAAGCAGTTCCTCGTCGTTGTTTGAGATCACCTGCAGGGTTCGTTCATAGATCACAATAGAAGTATTTCTGTATGCCGTACCCAGGGTAACGGTGGTTGGGGTATCGTTGGTGGAGCTGCCATTCGAAAAGAATAAATAGACGGCAATGTTATTTCCTTCGGTGTATTTGGTTCGCAGCTGGTCTTCTATATCCCGGATCTCCTGAATGGTAAAGGGATCGTTGGGTTGTTCCGGAACCAGGGTTTCTACGAAATTGATTCCCTGCGGCTTGTTCACACGCTCCATCAGGAATGTGCGCAAATTATCGATAGCTGTTTGGGTGGGCCGGTATATTTCAGAATACACCAATTCGACCGTGAGTGTTTTATAGAAATCACTGGAAAGTAAATCCTCTGAAGACGCGCCAAGTGCTTTCCTGTTTTCAGCAAACGGATCTTCTTCAACGGGTTGCTCATCATCTTTTTTACAAGCTGAAAATGAGACCAATATGAAAAATAACAGAAAGAATTTTGAAGCAACAGTGCTCATGGCGCAATTTTTGTATTTTTAGCAAACATAAACGATAAAATACCATTTAAAAAATGAGGTCAACCTTTTTAACGCTTTTTTCTCTGATTTGTTTTTCGGGATTTGGGCAGGTGGATGCCTTCCAGCAGGATATCATCGACTATTTGAAAGTGAATGGAACGCAGGCGCAGTACAGCGAAGCTTACGATGAAATGTTCACCGTGCTAAAGAAAAATTTCGAGACAGCCAATGTCCCAGAGAACGTTTGGCAGGATTTAAGGACGAATAAGTCTGAAAGTCTGGACGATGTGATCGAATTTCTCACATTTGCATATCGCAAGCACTTTACCCAGGACGATATTCATAAAATGGAGGCCTTCTATCGTACCGAAGCCGCTCAAAAGATGATCCGAAATACAGGAGATCTATCCGAAAAAGAGCATAAAGCTATTTCTGCCTATTACGAAAGCGATGTCGCGAAGAAGGTGGATAGTAAGAAAGTGGAGTTGGCCAATGATATTTCGGAGATTTCCAGCCACTGGAGTCGAGACTTGTTTTCGGCCAAGATGAGTGCCCTGATCAAGATGGGCTACGTTCCGCATCAGTGATCCTGGCCAGGTAATCGTAATGGTCGCCCCGAGCGATCAATTCAAATTTGAAACCCTGTTCTTCACACAGTTCACCCAACAATCCCTCATCCAGGTACAGCATGGGAAACCAGTCGCTTTGTTCACCACTATACGTGATGCGGTAATCCAATTCCCCGTAATAGCGATCGCCGGGGACCCAGATTCCGCCCTCTTCTGTACTGTCGTACATGTATTGTAAATCGCTGGAATCAATGAGAATTTGTCCGTTCGGCGCCAGTAAACTTTTTAAATGCTGAAGGTACACCTCTACCTTTTCCACTTTCTGGAAGATTCCGGTGCCGTTCATTAACAGCAAGATGGTGTCGAAGCGAACGGACGCTAGCTGGAGCAATTCTATGTGAAGCGCATTTTCAACACCACGCATCTTCGCAACATTAACTGCTCCCTCTGAACTATCGATGGCCATTACATCATGCCCTTTTTCCTGAAGGTACAGGCTATGACTCCCGGCACCGCAGCCTACATCCAGCACATTTCCAACAGCCAGGTCCAGTGCCTTCTGTTCAAGTGGAGGCATCTGCTGGTACGATCGGAACAGGTAAGGAATTGATAAAACATCCTCGTCGCTAATGGAGGTTTCGGTAATGATGTCTTCCGAATACTTCCCGAGTTGATAATCCAGCAATGCCTTGCCAAAAATGTCTTTCATTTCCTTACTTTTGAGCCATGGATGAGATCTTGAAATATCTTCCACAGCGGGCTAAAGATAAACATAAGGAGCATAAGAAATTCTTTCAGAAACTCAAGAAAAGACCACCGAAAAAGTTGGATGAGCTCATGGTTCAGTTGCATGAAACCGAATTTGACCGCACCAACTGCCTGGATTGTGCAAATTGCTGCAAAACAACGGGTCCGTTTTTCACCCATAAGGACATTCAACGTATATCAAAGCACTTCAAAATGAAGGAACAACACTTGATTGAAACCTACCTTC
>JABDNM010000093.1 GCA_013043825.1 Flavobacteriaceae bacterium | reverse complement strand
AGGCAGGACGACAAAATGGGTATCGGGGGGATACTGCTTGATGAGCTTACTGTAAATATCGCTTTGCTCGAAGTAGCGCGAAAAACGCCCGATCTGCACATAGCGCAGGAAGAGGGCGGTGGTGTCTTTTCCTGGTAGGACTTTAAAGAGCTTAAGAGCCGAAACAAATAAATTCCGTATCGACGGGAAGAAGGCGATCACCCCGATAACAAACAGCAGTTGCCCCCAGAATTTAAAGATGGGCAGGATGATGTTGAGTCCGTCGAGAAAGAGCAGCACCTCTTTTAGCAGTCGTTTTATGAGTCCGTCGTATGACTTGCCTACATCGATCCACCATTTCCCCAGGTAGAAGAGCAGGCAGATGATAAGGTAGCTTTCCAGCAGGAAGCGCAGGGTTCCGAAGATAAACGATCGCTTAAAGAACATGGCGGTTAAGTACTTGCGTCGGTCACGACGGGCGGCCACATTGGTAAACCGCCTGGGGTATACTGTACTGTAATACCAGCGCAGGCAATTGATGACCCAGGTCATGGACAGCAGCCGGTACAGCGGTTCGGGCAAAAAGGTCTTCGCCAGATAGGGTGGGACATAGTCGCCCGTAAAGATATGGGTGTGGCAGTTGATGATTGGCTTTTTGGTTGTGGACATGAGGTGGTTATTAAAACTTCGATATCGCCTAAAAACAGAACATACGATGTAGCTGCTAAACGCATGAAAAAATAAAAACTATAACATTGCTCGAAGGGTACTTAAAGATAATGATAAAATTATCAATTAGTTCCTAGTTCCTAGTTCCTAGTTCCTAGTTCCTAGTTCTTAGTGCCCAATTCTTAATTCTCAATTCTTAATTTCTAGTATCTGGTTCCAAGTGCCCAATTCTTAATTCCTAATTCTTAATTCCCAATTCTTAATTCCCAATTCTTAATTCCTAATTCTTAATTCTCAATTCTTAATTTTGACAGCTTACAGTATGTAACCATAAAATACACTTATCCTGATATTCGTCATAGGAAATCTCCTAATATTGTTGTAATCTCGTACATGTTACTTTTAAACTAAAACCATTAGCCATGAAAAAATTCTTAGCCCTTGTATTCGCGATCTTAGTGAGTAGTTGCTCGTCGAACGACAATAATACCACGCCTGTTCAAGATCCGGTAATCGGTATCTGGAAACCAAACCGAACGGTTACAGTTTTAAACGATGGTACTGAAAACTCTAAAATGGCTACACCTTGTGAGTTGAATAACCGACTCACCTTTGGAGCCGATGGTTCATTCTTCATGACCAACTTCCCTGAAGGACCCGATCCCGACTGTGAAGAACTGGTCGGCAACCTGTACCAAAGCGGTAGCTGGGAACGCATGTCATCAACCGTTTATGTAATTGAATTGGTCTGTATGATGCCCGATTGTCCGAACGAATACGAAGTGCCTGATGAGGTTACCTTCCCTGATGGTAATACGATGCGGATTAAAGAAATTGATGAAGATGCCAATGATGAGATTGCGTATTTCTACTACTATTTCGATAGGGTAGAATGAACAATTCCATGATTGGTTGGTTGCTGAATTAAGCATGACCGGCTGTTTGTTAGTTGTTTTTGACTGATGAATGGCCGGTTTCTTTTTCTTCATTTCTTTTGCTTACCCAAAAGAAACGAAGCAAAGAAAAGGGAACTCAAAAGGAGGAAATTGCTTCGCACCATTCGCTCTCAACACTTCATGCCAGATGCCTTGCATCGCACTTCCGTGTTGTCGCTCACTATTTCTGCTTTTGAGCATTCAGGGCGTTGCCCTGATTAGGATTATAATATTTATCTAGTAACTAGAAACAAGGTACTAGGCACTAGGAACTAGGCACTACGTACTAATCCCTTTCGTATCTTTATACGCATAAAACGTCATCGCCATGCGAATTTTCATATGTCTTGCTCTTCTTTTCCTCATATCCTGCAATCCCTATAACCGATCTATCGATATGGAAAACTTTAAGATCGATACCTTCCAGGGGACGTCCCTGATGGGGAAAGATCTTATAAGCGAACAACTCGATCCGGCGAAGGATTCAGCACGAATTGCGAACTACCATAAGTCGTTTCTGAACTACCAGAGCAATCCCACCAATCCCGATTTTATCATCTGGCTGGGCCGACGTGCGGCTTACCTGGGCGATTACCAGCAGGCGATCGGGATCTACCATGAAGGCATTCTGAAGTTCCCCGACGATGCGCGCTTATACCGCCATCGCGGTCACCGCTATATCTCGACCCGCCAGCTCGACCTGGCCATACGCGATCTTAGAGATGCGGTACGGCTCATAAAAGGCAAAAAAGATGTGATCGAACCCGACGGCATTCCCAACCAACTCAATCAACCGGTGTCCTCGCTGCATACCAACATCTATTACCATCTCGGACTCGCTTACTACCTGAAAAATAATCTCGCTAAAGCCTACGAGCATTTCGATAACTGCCTGCAGGCCTCACAGAATGATGATATGATCGTGGCCTCAAAACACTGGCTCTATATGATACTAAGGCGACAAGGGAAAACAGCCGAAGCCGAACAAATACTGAGCACTGTAAATGCCGATATGACCATTATCGAGAATGATGGCTATCACCAGCTCTTGCTGTTGTATAAAGGGGAGTTGTCCGAAGATGAGCTTTCCGGAAACGGTTCGTTAGGATCTTCGGAAGCCGTGCAGTACGGCATTGCCAATTGGTATGACTACAATGGAAATAAAGATGAGGCTCATAAACGCTATCGGGCTATTCTCGATACCGGAAATTGGGCCGCGTTTGGGTTTATTGCTGCGGAAGCAGATTTATCACGTTTAAACATTTCTGAGTGATCCTGTATTGCGAGATTGTATGGAAGGGCATCTCGATACAACCACCTTCGGTGTTCACTCGATGTGACGTCGTAAAGGGCCTTGACGAGGATTGAAGAGAGGTGACTGATCTTATTTTTTTCATTTTTTGCGTGCCCAAAAAACGAAACAAAAAAGGGCACACCAGCCGAGGCATTTTTAGCATTGCTAAAACCAGCGAATAAAATATCGCGTCGTACGTTGTACTCCTGGAT
>JABDNM010000182.1 GCA_013043825.1 Flavobacteriaceae bacterium | reverse complement strand
ATGCTCCCAGAAATATACCTCATCGACCATGGTATTTGCATTGATAAAGTCATCGGCAAAGATGGAGGATGGGTATGGGTTTGACAGTACGTTCGGACTGGCATTCTTGTTATCGGCTGCCGTGGGGCCAGGTGTGTTGTAGATCATAGTTCTGTTCACGTCGCCCGTGTTGAGCGTACCATCGTCGTAGGTATAATTGAATACACCACCCGGTTGTCCGTAGCCCGCCTGGGGACGCACTAAATAGCCTTCGCCAACATTGATGGGACCGCTATAAGCCTGCCAAAAGTCGTTGTTATCATCGGCAAAGTTCTCTGCTCCGGGGAACTGATCAGTTACATCGGGATGGGGAACAAAGTTTAAAGTATGATGGTCCAACACCAAAAATGCAGATCCCCAGACACTTCCCCGCGTCTCGGCAGTCATAGGGCTACCCAGGATCATAAAGTCTCGGGAGGCCAGATTCGGAGTGGTTAAATCTACATTGATGGTTCCGTTGTTGGTTACGGTGGCATTGTCATTTGTTTGCACGACCATTCCTTGGTGCTCTACAACTAAAGAACCGTTTACGGTGATATTTCCTGTGATGTCTAAAAATCCGTCAGCGTCCACGGTTACTGTTGCTCCTGCCCCAACTTCGCAAGAACAAGCTACGATATCACCTGCAGATGTATTGTAACTGGCATTAAAGATCGCTTGATTGCCTGCATTGGGAATTCCATTGTCCCAGGTTCCGGTGTAAGTAGTTGTGGGTCCAACAACGGTAACAACGGCATCACATGTTGCCACTCCATCATTTCCATCATCCACCGTTACCGTTATAATATTGTCTCCAATATCGGCACATGTGAACATCGATTGACTGAATGACACAGTCACCGGATTACCACAATTATCGGGCAGACTTCCGGGTATTGGGATAAAAGCAACATAGTCATTGCTTGCTGTCCAGGATGCTAGATTCCTGCCAGGTGTGGTATAGCCGTCATTTCCTGCTGCATTTTCTATTCCTTGTGTTCGCACCCCTCCGTCATTTTCAGCCAGGGTTGTATGAATTTCGATCACGTTTGTACCTTCATGCAACTGCATTTGAGAGGTGACTGTTTCCGTCGTCCCGAAAAGTGGAACTGCCTCATAATTGACTACTAATTTTCGGTTCGGAGCGGTTCCAATAGTCTCATAGCGAATCGTACCCGAAATATTCGGGCTCAAATCGTCCCAGACAACGGCAACCATTCCATTAGGAATACCCGAACTAGGTAATGTTGTTGGAGTCCAGGAAACCGATGTACTCATTCCGTTCCCTGTAAAAGAAACAAATCCATTCGATGCAATGTAAAAATTGGTATAGTTTGTTCCGAAGAAATCAAAACCAAAACCAATTGGTAAGGCTGCCGTTCCGTTATCGTCGGGTAGGCTAACTGTTGTTCCAGTGATAGGCTCGACTGCGAAAGTTCCTGTTTGGTCCACCGTATATCCCGAACTGCCATCACTAGGAGGCAGATTTGCGATCACGTCTCCCTCAACGATCATTGCGTTTCCACCACCATCAAGTGTTATTGTCACATCCTGACAAACTACCACCGGGATACCATCGGTGACAGTGATTATTGCCATGGCTGCCGTTGCGGGTGTTTGACACGGATCTGTATATGTGATGGTATGATCTCCAATCCCAGCCGAGCTTGCATCGAAAGAAAATGTCATACCATTGCCATCATCTGTGACATGAGGGCCACTATAAACACCTCCAAAGAGACGACCTCCGGTAATACCGGAAACAATTCCTTCAGTAGCACAAATACTTGTCCTGCTGAGTGCCAGGGTGGCCGAGGGCAGGTCGAATGCCTCCACACCATCTGTTCTGCTATTAGATGAACCCTGTGAAGCGCTAAAGCCTAATCCCCTATTGGCAAAGGCAGTCCAAATAAGACATTCATTGACGCCTCCAAATAGGGCTAGGTCTGCCGCCAAGATAGCATCACGCCCATCTACAAAACCTGGACTTGTTGGTTGTAATTTTAATCCCTCAGTCACTAACTGTAACGCAATATTATTTCCGCCCGAGCCATTATATAGGTCCGCATCAAATCCATATTCGATAATCAGCGCCTGGGTAAGATCATATAACATCGTTGCCCAAATAAATCCTATCCCATGAGGAGAAGATATATTTCCTGTGTCGGCTACATCTGCATAGGTATAAGGATTTGTTACCATATTTGTGCTATATGGAGCATTTCGGATTCCGGGACCTCCGGCTCCCTGTTCGAATAAGAAGGTACCAGTGGTCCGGTCACTGCTAAAATTGGACGGGGTCATGGTAAGCATGTACCCATAGAAGTCACTCCACCCCTCACCCATTTGTTCGGCATTATTTAGTGCATTTGCATTCCCTGGTCCGCCCGTCAATCGGTTTGAGATACCGTGGGCATATTCGTGAACGATCACCAAGTGATCGAAATCTCCATCATTGTGATTTGAATTTCCGGAGTTATCACAAATATACATTTGCATCCGGGGATTTCCCCCATCTGCCGGAGTTCCGAAGTTGGCATTACATCGATTAAATGATGTAGGCGCAAGATCGGCACTATCCTGTGCTTCGGCATTCACACTATCACTTCCAGCACCACCGTTGCCATAATTATTTTCTTGAAAATTTCCAGCTGCTTCGTCAAATCCATAATGATACATCGCATCATGAATAATATTTGACCAGTAAAACAAGTTGGTAACTGCCGCATCCTCAGATTGAAGACTGGCCGTATATGCCGGAAATCCACCTACTACCAGATCCAAAGGAAAGTCAAAGATCAAGCTACCTCCTCCATCGGCGTGAGCTGCTACTGTACCGGAATTGGAATTATTTCCATCGTCATAAGCGTCGACATTGTTTCCTCGTGTGTATGTAAATTCAGCTCCAACAGCCCCATTCGTATCATGCCATCCGTATGGAGATGCAGTTGCATCATCCGGGTTAGCCTCCAAGGTTCTTGATCCATAGTAAGGGCTCTCAAGAGGAAATGCAAACACCCGATAACTTCCAACCATGGTATTCGTCGCATTTGCCGCCGTATTTACCGAATAAGTCTTACTATTACGTCTGTTTACGAATTCCAACTCCTTATTACCATCGTGATCATGATAACCTTCAGTACTACAATTGATGGTCCAGTTATCTTTATCGATGATCAAACCAGTTGTAGCATCTACCCTAAAGTTCCACCAATCCGGTGTATCGGTTTCCTGAACGGAAAGTTCCCAGACCAAAATAGTTCCCAATCCTTCCCGATAATAATACATTAATTTAACAGGAATTTCAGTGCCAGAAATACCCGCCTTGTTATAAATTGCCTGTTGGTTTATACCTCCCAAATCTTCCACAAGATCAAGATTTGATATGTTATAACCCATTTGCTGTGCTACGCGCTCGATGGCCTGTTCAGCAGAGATACTTGCAGATGTGCTTTTTACCGTATTTTCTATGCCATCGACAAAATTAACATGTGCAGCTATAATCACACCTTTGTTGCTGACGCTTATACTCGATTCGGTCCCACATACCTCCATGCCGTTGATAGCCTGTCGCACATAAGTATGCCTAATACCACTAATTGAACTTGTATGCTCTCCGGTGATTACAAGGTTACTACCAGTCCTTTCTTTTATCAGATTCTGGAGATAGGCAGCCGAAGTTATGCGTGTATTTTCTTTCTTCACCGTTGTCTGTGCCGAGAGTTGGAAGCCCAACAGTAAAAGTGTAGCTATGCAAATTGAAATCATATTTTTCAACTTCACCAGGGCTTTCGACGTAGAACAAATCTTTTTCATAATGGGCACTATTTAAGCGGTAATTAAACTATTAAGATATTAAAAATTTAAACGCGTTATTAAATTTCTATTAAAATGATCCGTTTATCGATTAAGATTGAAAATGAACGGTAAAATCTAGCCAGTTCGAGACTGAATAAAAAAACCGGCAACGTGCCGGTTTTACTAGGTAATTTTTATTTTCGGAACGATTAACTACCCTCCGAAGTCGTCGAATCGAATGCTCTCATCCGGAATCCCGAAGTCTTCTCCCATTTTCTGAACCGCCTGGTTCATCAGTGGAGGGCCACAGAAGTAAAGCTCGATATCTTCCGGAGCTTCATGATGATTCAGATAATTGTCTATCACTACCTGGTGGATGAAGCCCACAAAACCATCGCCCTCATCGTTGATATCTTTTTTCACTTTCCAGTTGTCTTCAGGAAGTGGTTCGGAAAGTGCCATGTAGAATTTGAAATTAGAGAATTCCCTTTCCAATTTTCTGAAGTGTTCAATATAAAACAACTCCCGTTTGGACCGACCTCCGTACCAATAGGTCACCGTACGACCCGTCTTTAACGTATTAAACAAATGGTACAAGTGCGAACGCATGGGTGCCATCCCGGCTCCACCACCAACATACAGCATTTCCGATTCGGAGTGATTGATGAAGAATTCACCATAAGGTCCCGAGATAACCACTTTATCTCCTTCTTTACAGTTAAATATGTAAGAAGAAGCGATTCCGGGATTAACTTGCATCCATTGATTCTTTGCTCGGTCCCATGGCGGCGTGGCGATACGCACATTCAACATGATCTCACGACCTTCGGCCGGATAGGAAGCCATGGAATAAGCTCTTTCAACGGTTTCATTATTTTTCATCACCAAGGGCCACAGTCCGAATTTATCCCACTCGGCCTGGAATTTATCCGGACTATCATGTTCTTCGGGGTGGGCGGTGATATCCATCTCGCTATATTTAATCTCGCAAGGCGGAATTTCGATTTGGATATACCCTCCCGCTTTGTAATTCATATCCTCGGGTATCTCAACCACAAATTCCTTGATAAACGATGCCACATTATAGTTTCGAACCACAGTAGCATCCCATTTCTTGATTCCGAAGACCTCTTCAGGAATATGAATATTCATATCCTGCTTCACTTTCACCTGGCAGGATAAACGAGCTCCTTCCTTCAATTCTTTTCTACTGAAATGAGGTGTTTCGGTTGGCAAGGCTTCTCCCCCACCTTCCAAAACATGACATTCACATTGAATACAAGTTCCCCCTCCTCCACAAGCTGAAGGAAGAAAGATCTTATTGTTTCCCAGGGTTGACAACAAGGTCCCACCCGATTCAACTTCAATGACCTTTTCATCGTTGATCGTGATCTTAACAGGACCAGAAGGTGACAGTTTCTGCTTGGTAAATAACAACAAAGCAACCAAGAACAACGTAAGCACCAAAAATGCGCCAACTGTTAATAAAATAGTACCCCAAAGTGGATCTAAGGCTAAAAACATAGTTTAATTTTTTATTTCTGAAACCTCCAACAAAGCGGTTTCCTTTGCTTCTTCAATTTCTTTTTCAAATGATTCCTCAAGATCAAGCGCTGTTTCAACCTTGCTTTCATCTGCTGCTTCATCATCACCACCCGTTAGCATTCCACCAAAACTCATGAATCCAATTGCCATTAATCCAGTAATAATAAAAGTAATCCCCAATCCTCTTAATGGAGCCGGGACGTTCGAATAGCGAATCTTTTCTCGAATGGCGGCGATGGCAACAATTGCCAGGAACCATCCAATCCCACTGCTAAAACCATAGTTCAAAGCAAGCGTGAATGTTTCGATCTCCCGGGATTGCATAAAGAGTGAACCTCCCAATATTGCGCAGTTCACAGCGATCAAGGGAAGGAAGATTCCCAGGGAGTTATAAAGTGCAGGTGAGAACTTCTCAACCACGATCTCCACGAGTTGTACCATGGTTGCGATAGTGGCGATAAAAAGTATGAACGACAGGAAACTTAGATCGTAGGTATAATAAGCACTCTGTTCAGGGGTAGCTGAATTACCGTCCAACCAGGCCAGTGCTCCGGGTTGAAGAATGTATTGATCCAGGAACCAGTTCAACGGGACCGTAACGGTAAGTACAAAGATCACCGCGGCGCCAAGACCTACGGCTGTACTAACTTTCTTCGAAACAGCAAGGTATGAGCACATTCCTAAGAAATAGGCAAATACCATGTTATCTACGAAGATCGACTTGAAAAATAACTCTAAATGTTCCATCTGTTAATTCTCTTCAATTAATGCACTGTTTCTACTTCTCTGAACCCAAATGATTATACCTACCACGATTAACGCCATAGGAGGTAAAACCATGAATCCATTATTCTCATATCCTATAGAATAGAGAAAGGTCTTTTCAACAGGGTCTCCCAGTACCTTAAAACCGAACAAGGTTCCCGATCCCAGTAATTCTCTGAAAAATCCTACTATAATTAGGATGACTCCATATCCCAGGGCATTCCCAATTCCGTCCAGGAAAGAGCGCCATGGACCGTTGCCCAGGGCAAATGCCTCGAAGCGTCCCATAATGATACAGTTGGTAATGATCAAGCCAATAAAGACCGAGAGTTCCTTACTCAAACTATACGCAAAAGCTTTTAATACCTGGTCGACTATAATAACAAGCGTCGCAACTACAATAAGTTGAACGATTATCCTGATCTTGGATGGAATCAGATTCCGAAGTAATGAGATCACTACGTTCCCAACCCCCAATACAAAAATCACCGAAATAGCCATTACTATGGAAGGCTTGAGTTGGGCCGTAATCGCCAGCGCCGAACAAATTCCCAATACCTGGATGGTGATAGGATTATTATCGGCTAGTGGATCCAGGATTAACTTACTGTCCTTTTTTGATAGAAGTCCCATACTAGTTGTTTAAATTTTTAAAATACGACACATACATTCTAACGTCCTTCTTCAACATGGCACTTAGTCCGTCACCTGTAATCGTTGCACCTGCAAGGGCATCCACTTCGTTGTCTGTTTTATCCAGGTTCTTTGGATCGTTATTTCCTTTGGCCACCTTGATACTTTCGAAGTTGCCGTCATCCAGAAAACTTTCACCTTCAAAGTCGTCCATGAAGAAGCGTTGTTTGATCTCGGCACCCAGACCAGGGGTTTCTCCCTTGTGGTCGAAGTAAACTCCTTCAATGGTCATGGTCTTATCCATGGCTACAAATCCCCAAATGGCATCCCAGAGTCCTTTCCCTCTCACCGGAACGACATAGACTTCTTCTCCATCTTTTTCACCAATGAAAAGCGGAAGCCGTCTTTTATAATCACCATCTTTCGCCTTATTTGCCTCCTTTTTTATGTCGATCAAATAGGCT
>JABDNM010000172.1 GCA_013043825.1 Flavobacteriaceae bacterium | reverse complement strand
ATCCATATTGGGTCTCGACTATGGCAAAATATATTCCGGCCGTGAGGAAGGAGAGATCTAAACTGTGATCCGTACTATTTGGATTCACCGCTATAATAGAGGCTCCGGTTAAACTTGAAATTCGAATGTTTTTAATCGGCTCATTCGAGCGTATATTCCAATTATTTGCTACCGGGTTTGGATATGCGCTAACCATAATCTGGTTGGCATCGGATAGCCCCAGTGTCCCGTCACCAAAGGTGATGTTGTCGAAGTAAATTATGTTATCGGACGTCCGGGCATCGAAATCGGGAAATACAACCAATTGGTCAATGCCAACAGATTCCGGCTCACCGATCTTGGCAGTAAAATCGAAGGTCAACTCTTCCCATTGATTTACCAGTGTGTTTGCGACCTTAAATTCGCCGGTAGATGCGCTATTAGGCTGAACAAATTTTATCCCTACATCACTTATCACCGATTTCCACACCATGATCTTAACAATGGCATTATCGGCTGTGAGATCGAAAGTTCCAATATCGGCTCCGTGCATGGTTTCGCAACCGGCAAAGGGTGCTCCCGCCTGCAGGGCCGTGAACTTTGCCACAGTGGACGAAGTATTCACCCCTGTTGGATCCGGGTTTGCAATTATTTCGAGTGGAGGGTTGGTTTCGTTTTCAAACACGGTCCAGGTCCAATCAGCGCCAAAACCACCGGCTTCGAAATCGATAGGGCTGTTTTGAGAAAACCCTGTAGAGGCTATCAAAAGTGCGAACAAAAGCGTAAAGGTTTTCATCATGTTTTCTAGTTGTTAGGTGCTTGAGAGATTTTTATATAATCGATCAAAAATTCAGTTGGAAAAATTGAGTCATCTACCTCGGGGCCTCCAAAATTCCCTCCTATAGCGACATTCAGAATCAAATAAAATGGCTTGTCATATGGCCAGGTTCGATCGTCTTTGGCCGAAGGAGAATATTCATAGACCAGTGCATCATCGATATAAAATTTTATGGAATCTTTGTTCCAGTCGGTTTTATAGATGTGAAAATCGCTCTCAACCCCTTCCATCTCATGTCGTTTGGTATTGATCGTATTTCCAAAACTCGACGCCGTATGCAAAGATGTGTGGATAACTCCCGGTTCTTTCCCCACGTATTCCATGATATCGATCTCGCCACAGCCGGGCCAGGTGTTGGTGTCAATATCGTTGCCCAGCATCCAAATTGCCGGCCAAACACCTTTTCCTTCAGGTAACTTTGCACGTACTTCTACGGTTCCATATTGGAACTCAATTTTTTTCTTGGTGGTAATTTTACCCGACTCGTAGACTTCACCAACTTTGGTTGCTGAAATGACCAGATTCCCATCACGGAGTGAAACATTTTTTTGAGCGTAGATTTGTCGCTCATTATTACCCCATCCGCAGAGGTTGGGACATCCGTCTCCCAATTCATAGTTCCAGGAACGCTCATCCAATTGATCACCATTAAAATGCTCCTCGTACAATACCTGCTCCTGTCCCATACAAGACCAGAACACAGCAAACATTAATATGATTAGAATACCCTTCACGACTTATTTCAATTCAAATTTTTCTTTGTTATCAGCATAGGAACTTCCTCCCACATAGACTTCATATTCTCCCGGCTCCACTACCCATTCGCCATCATTGTCAAAATACCCCAGTTCCTTATCGGTTAATATAAATTCGACGGTCTTTGATGCGCCAGGCTCAAGCTCGACCATTTCAAATCCTTTTAATTCCCTTACAGGACGCGTAACTCCGGCAATCAGATCACGGATGTACAATTGCGCCACTTCTTTTCCTGCGACTTCTCCTGTGTTGGTTATTTCTAACGAAACTTTTACCTCTCCCGCAGTGGAGTGATTATTGGCAACCGATAGATCACCGTAAGAGAACGTCGTATAACTTAGCCCGTGACCAAATGGATAGAGCGGAGTGTTTGCCTCATCCATAAAGTGGGACCAGAAAACTAGATCTGGAGCCGGGATAACTGGTCTGCCGGTATTCTTATAATTGTAATAGATAGGAACCTGCCCCACCGATCTCGGAACCGTCATAGGAAGTTTTCCACTGGGATTGTAATCTCCGTAAAGTACTTGTGCAACGGCATGACCGCTCTGACTCCCCAAATGCCAGGCTTCCACTATCGCGGGAATATTTTCTTCGGCCCACACCAATGAAAGCGGGCGACCGTTATTCAGCACCAAAACAATATTGGGGTTTGCTTTATGGACCGCCTCAAGTAATTCTTGTTGAACTCCAGGCAGATCGAGTTTGGTTCTGCTTCGTCCCTCGCCGGACTGGAAGCCAACTTCTCCAAGTACCATGACCACTTTATCTACGCTTTTCGCCAGGCGAATGGCTTCTGGGAAACCGCTTTTGTCGGTGGTATTTATCTTCGTTTCGAACACAAAGGCTGTCTCACCTACCGAAACGTCCGCTCCTTTAGCGTAACGCAGATCATTGCCGTCATAGGCCTGCATTCCTTCCAGTACAGAAACCGCCGTATTATCATCTGCAGCTATCCTCCAGCTGCCCAACGGACTGTTCTTATCGGCTGCCAGTGCTCCGATGAGGCCTATTTTAAGTCCCGACTTCTTCAAGGGCAGCAT
>JABDNM010000092.1 GCA_013043825.1 Flavobacteriaceae bacterium | reverse complement strand
TCGCGCCAGCCACAGATACCAATGTAAGAGTTGAAAGAAAGATGTTGAACTTCATCAATCCTTCCAAACTTGTTTCTTTTTCTTGACGGCGTTCGTCTCGCTTCATGAGCCACTCTGCAAAGCGTTGCGTTCGTGAGGCGGTTTCTTCAGTTTTCATTTCAGTTTCAGTTTCAGTCATATCAGAACATCCTTGTGTTTCCATTGTCAGCATACTTTAGTGGGATTGGATCGGGACGAATTGCACCTGCCATCAATCCTTGATTTAGATCCATACGCAACCAAGGAGGATTTCTCACACCATATGCTTGGTCGAATGGAGTCATTTGGCGAGCATCAGCAATTTGATTGCGTACTTCTGTGCTAGTTTGCATCACTTCAGCGTCTCTTGTGCTAATTTTGAGGAAGAAAGAGTTGGCGGCGGCAGGATTGACCATGTTTTCAGGGAGAATACCACCAAACCGCCAAGTTGGGAATGTGTTGCCTCGAAGGTCACTTATGCTGTTCATGTGTCCGTTTGACATGACTAAAGCGCACATTGCGTCATGAGATTCCTTGAGAACACCTAAAGTATGTTCAAGATTGTTTACTTTTTTGTCGTCAAGAACCATCAGGAAACTGAATGCTATATTTGAAACAGTACTTTCGGGTGACAATGTCATCAAATGCATGTTAATGTAAACATGATCCGAATAGAATTGTGCTGCATTCATGGCAGCAATTTCGCTCGATGGAAATTGTGTTTCATTACTAAGGTCAGCAAAATTGAATCGTAATGACCGTCGTTCCTTAAACAAAATAGAATCATCTCCTCCAGCAGGGTAGCGATTGCCAAACCCTGCACTCACTGAATAGGCCATGTTGGTAGGAATTGCAGGATATGGAGAAATAACTGTCTCAACTTCAACTTGTTCGCTTGCATATGCATCTTCAAACATATCAACTTGCATTAGTTGATGACGGTATCCTTCTTTCAAATTAATTCGCTTGGTTAGAAATGCATTACCGTCTGCATCTGTTACGACTTGATCTAGTTCAATTGTTTCTTTGACAATACTTAGAGCCATTACTTGTTCCCTCCCGCTTTCTTATGTGCGGCCTTAACACAACGCTTGAATCCGTCTTTCTTCCACTTGCCGTTCTTGTTTTTGTAACTAGACGCCAGGGAGTCAAATGCCTTCTTGTAAGCACGTTGATAAGGAGTCTTGCGCTTTTTACGCACTGGTGTGTCTTCCACAGCCAGGTCTTCAACTACTTGTTGGACATCTTCCACATTACCCCCTGTAGGCATGATAGTTTCACCGCCACGAATGTAAATCTGAAATGTTGGATCACTAGACAATCGAAAATACTCATGTGCAGGAATTGCAATCATGTCGTATGGTACAACGGTGACTTCATCAGCTAGGCGATTCAACGGGTCTAGCATAATCAGACCTGCCGCGCCAACTGTAGCGGCATCAAGAATTGCTCGTGGTCTTCCCTTGATTCCTTTTGGAACCATTCCACGGGCTTCGGCCAACCGCTCTAAGGCTTCGGCCTTTGTTCGCTTACGAGCCAATTACTCACCTCAGAGGTCTTGCGCCTGAGAGAGCATTTGTGTCAAATCTTTTTGCGTGATTTTCTTAGGCTCTGCGATAATCATAACATCCAATTCTTGAGTGGTTCCAGCAAGAAGACTGTTTTGACAGTTGTTTGCATAGACTCCGATCAACAAATCAGTGACAACATCATATCCTTCTGGATGAAGGTCAGGTGTGCCATAGAATCGGTCTTCGTAATCAGCCCATCCAAGTTGGGAAATGCTAGAGATTCGCTCACGAATGCATATGACGTTAGGTGATGCAATACCAACATCTGCGGCGTTTTCATAGGCGGTTGTAGTTGCAAAAGCGACAACATCAGCCTGTGCGACGGCTCCTGCGGGTACTGCGGAGGGATCTTCATTGTTCATCCATGTCGGCCAGGCCAAATCTGTGTTTGGATTACGGAATTGAAATCGAATTTCTTTAATTGCAAGTCCTTCATTCTTGACAATTGACACATAATCGCTTAGATCAATGCGTCCATACACTAAGGCAGTGTTGCCGCTACTAGTAATGTCAAATTGTAGTCTGTCTCTCAAAATTACGTCGTTCTTTCCTTTTGCCATTGTATCATCTCAAAATTAGGTGGAGGGATCAGGAATTTTCAGTCGAATGTAGCCCGAGCCAGACGCGTATTCCTGATTCCTCCAACCCTATCATGACAGGTTCGGTCTATAAATCCACGGATTCCTATCTTTGCGAGGCTTGCCGAGCCCCTCGAGGCTTGTAAGTTAGTTTCCCCGACACACCCACCCCTTCCCAACCAGCCATAGGTTAAGAGGTTTCACTGATTTTTTGCTGATATATATATATATACAAACTCATTCGTATAAATCATGAGACAAAAATTAGTCACATTATGCCCGACAACTTTTGAATTAGCAACGAAGAAGCGTAATTTCTCTGCATGGATCAGAAGAATGTTAAACGAAGAACATGATGGTTACACGGCTGATAATTACGCAGAAGAAAACGCACGATTGAACCAACTTATTAGCGATATCATTGATGGGAAAAAGAAATGGGTCAATGGATTAGGATGGGTGGAACAAGAATGAGAGTACTTGATTTGTTTAGTGGACTCGGTGGATTTTCAGAGGCGTTTGTCCTAGCTGGTGACGAAGTCTGCAGGGTCGAAAACAATCCGTTGTTATCTGAAGTTCCATCCACATCGATGCAAGATGTTCTAGCAATGCGTGATAGGCTTCATCTGTACCACGCTCAAGGGGAGCCTATCAGAGAATACGACGTTTTACTCGCAGGAGTACCTTGTGATGAGTTTAGTTTAGCGTACTCATCGAAGCGTTCGATTGCACAACGTAATGGTGAACCTTGGGAGCCAAACATGGAACTTCTCGAGGCAACACTTGACATTATCAGAATAACCAAACCTCGATATTGGGTTATTGAGAATGTTCACGGATCACAAAAATACTTTGCAAAATTTGGATTGCAACAAAGACAAAAACATGGAGCGCATGTATTGTATGGAAACTTTCCAATGTTTTGGACAAGAGATTTACCTACAAAGGCAGAACGAGACAAACGCTGGTCCGAAATACGCTCAAACCATCGAGCATATATTCCCTGGGAGTTGTCATCGAATTTGCGCCAGGCAATAGTTGACCAAACAACACTCTTTGATTTTGTTTAGACCCAAAGCCATGCGATCATTGCATAGTCGAGTGCAGTCGCGCCAGCCACAGATACCAATGTAAGAGTTGAAAGAAAGATGTTGAACTTCATCAATCCTTCCAAACTTGTTTCTTTTTCTTGACGGCGTTCGTCTCGCTTCATGAGCCACTCTGCAAAGCGTTG
>JABDNM010000170.1 GCA_013043825.1 Flavobacteriaceae bacterium | reverse complement strand
CTATCTCTTCGTTGGCAAGCTCCTTGAACCAGACCTTAGTTCGATCGTTTACCGTTCGCTGTCCCTTTTTGGATGTAAAACACACCGATGAATAGACCTCGTGTACGGTTCCGCTTAGATTTCGAAGCATTGATCTGGCTTCTGCTTCGTTCGCCGGCTTACCTATGGCTTGGTGGTCCTTCCACACGATTGTGTCACTGGTAACTAGAATGGCATTATCGGCAAGTTCAGTGAAGGCCGAGGCTTTTAATCGGGCCAGGTAGTCGGTGATTGCAGGACCTTTTAATTCGGGAGGATAAATCTCCTCTACTTCGCGAACGTCTACCACGAAATCCAGATCGAGCAATTCGAAGAATCGTTTTCGCCTGGGTGATCCTGAAGCTAGTATAATGTGATAGTCTTTAAGTAGTTCTCTAAGCATGCTTTAGTTCAGTTTGTTTTCCAGCGTTGTCCTTATAGTGCTATACCACTCCTCTTTGAGGATACTAAGCACAATGCTATCTCTTCGTCCCATGGGAGCTGTACAATTGCTGCGCAATATTCCTTCCTCGGTACAGCCTATACTTTTCATTGCAGCTATACTTCGGGTATTTTTGGCATCTGCTCTAAATTCTACACGTTCTGCACCCACAGCTTCAAAGGCGAATTCCAGCAAAAGGAATTTGCAATGTTTGTTCAAACCGGTACCTTGAAAATCCTTGCCGTACCAGGTGTAGCCTAATTGTAAAGTCTTGTGTTGTGGCTGGATATCGTAAAACCGTGTGCTGCCGGCATATGCTTCTCTTTGTTTATCGAATACGATAAAGGGATAAGAGTTTCCAAGTGTGTGCTGCTTCAAGGCGAATTCGATATAGGCCTCCATATTCGCTTCACCGTTTGCAGGCAATAGGGAATACCGCCATAACTCAGGTTCGTATAGTGCATAGGGCAATAGGTGGACCAAATCTCCTCTTTTCAGTGGTTTAAGGAGGACCCGATCATCTTCCAGTTTGTATTCAAGTTGGGTATCCAGGTTCATAATTCAGGGGCAATTTCAGCAAAAAACAACATAGAACCTATTCCCGTGAGCATAACAATTTTTAATACCAGTGACAAATGCGCGAAATCTCGTTTGGATTTTGCCTTCCAGGCCTTGACACAAAAATATATTAGGGGAGCGGCGATCATAAAAATGGTATATGCCAATAGTTTCTGAAATAGATACAATCGCACGTAACATACTAGCAATACAGTGAGCAAAGCAATTGCACCCAGTATAAATACCACGTTGGCTGTTCGCTGTCTGCCAAGCGAAATAGCCAGGGTATTCCTTCCGCCATTCTTATCGCCATCTATATCCTGGATGTCCTTGACAACCTCCCTTATCAAGTTAATGTAGAAAGCAAAGCCGGCGTATCCCATGATTAATTTGGTCGCGAGTAATTGACCTGTAGCTGGACTTGCCTGGATGGCCGGAAATATATCGAAGAGCACCACCACGATCAAACTCATAGCCACAAGTAGTGAAACAAGCAAATTACCACCCAATAGGATGTTCTTCAATTGAGTTGCATAGGCATATAAAAGAGCCGATACTATTATAAATACAGCAGCCAGGCCAGGATGGCCAATACTATTTGCCAGATAAAAGCCAAGTCCCACTCCCAGGATATTCAGGACGATGTACCAATAAAATGCTCCCTTTTCTGAAACAGTTCTACCTACGATCACTTTGTTCGGTTTATTGATCTTGTCCACGGCCACGTCATAAAGATCGTTGATCACATTTCCTGCAGCCGCAGTGAAGAGGGTTGCTGCGATCAATAAACCAAATTGGAACTTGTTCAATGCTGTACTTACTTCCAGGGGCACAAGTAGACCGTATTTGATCATCGCCTGGGTGAGGATGATGATGAAGAGATTAAGCGGCCGTGTTAATTTTAGGTAATCAATCATATTGCGCGCTGGCACTGCCGTTGCTCATCCATTTGCCTTGAACTTTTAATACTTGTTCTATCACGTCCCGCACAGCTCCTTCCCCTCCTTTTTTATGTGAAATATACTTACAAATATATTTTATCTCGGGTACTGCATCCTGGGGACAGCAGGGCAGACCTACCATCTTAAGGGCCGCCAGGTCTGGTATGTCATCCCCCATGTAAAGCACTTGTTCCGGGGAAACGTTCATCTTTTTCAGATAAGATTCGAGTATTTCTGTTTTTTTGTGAGCACCCAGGTGTACATCTGTCACACCAAGCCCTTCCAGACGTTTTCGTACCCCCTCATTAGTCCCTCCACTAATGGCACATACATAAAAACCCTGATCAACGGCTGTTTTCAGGGCAAAACCATCCTTGATGTTCATGGTTCGAAACATTTCTCCTTGTGTGGTGACCTGGATGGAGCCATCGGTGAGAACTCCGTCCACATCGAAAATGAACGTTTTGATCTGTTGCAAATACTCTTTATAACTTTTTTCCATAGGTTGCTTGGATGGATTGAGTCATGTCTTTATAGATGGTTCGATACAAGGGATCGTCCAACAAATGTAAGTGTTTTTCCAGCGTTTTGGAATCCTGTCTTCTGGCGGGTCCGGTTTGAGCTTCTTTCGGACTCATCTGCTGGACCTTCAATGCGGTTTCAAGAAGTAATGGTTTCAGAAGATCAAAGTCCAATCCATATTTGGTTAGTATTTCTTCGGAAATATGGTACAAATGATTACTGAAATTATTGACAAATACCGCGGCCAGGTGCAGTTTTTCCCTGGTGGAAGAATCTACTTCCACAACTTTATTTGAGATGGCCGTACCCAGTTGTCTTAGTAACTCCAGATCGGAGTTACTTTCAGCTTCAATGCATATGGGAATTTCGGCGAAGTCAACGCTTCGGTCTTTGGAAAAGGTTTGCAAAGGATAAAATATTCCGCGGCGATGATTGGCAGATATTGAGTCCATGGCGACGCTGCCCGATGTATGCACGACCAGGGTATCGTGAAAAGGAATTTTTCCTGAAATGGATACGATGGAATCGTCGCTTGACGCGATGAGGTACAGATCGGCTTCGCACAGATCCTTCAAGGATTCGGTTTGAGGAATCTTCGATGGTAATTCCTTCTTCGATCGATTGTAGACTTGTACAATTTTTGCTTTAGAAGAACTCGAGAAGGCATCAAACATATGTTTGCCTACGTTTCCATAACCCAAAAGCACAACCTTGATCATAGGGACGAAGGTACTAACTTTTTTGAAGCATTAAGAAATGGATGCTTCACAAAGTGTCCCGTTAATGGTGGCGTGTAGATTAACTTTTAGAGTGGAATTCATTAACAGTTTTAGGTAGTTATTATGGCCGTAATTGACTAAATTTGCCGAAAATTCGCCCGCATGCAAAAGAAACTTGCCGCAATTCTATTTTCTACCCGACTTACTGCTCTTTTATTCATTTCTTTTGCTGTGGCAATGGCGGTAGGAACCTTTTTGGATGCGTCTTCCGAAACTTCGCCAACACCCTATTCCAGGGCCTTGATATACAACGCCTGGTGGTTTGAAGCCATCATGGTATTTTTTGTGATCAATTTTACCGGAAATATTTTCCGATTTCGTTTATATAGGAAAGAGAAATGGGCCACACTTACCCTGCATTTGGCATTTATTCTCGTCCTGATTGGCGCGTTTGTAACCCGATACATTGGCTATGAAGGTTTAATGCCAATACGCGAAGGAGCTACAGAAAGTACCTTCCTTTCTCAGAAAACGTATTTAAAAGTTTTTATCGACGGTGATTACCTTGTAGATGGTGTCCCGCAACGACGGAAGATCCGGCCCAAAGAATTGGATCTCTCCGAACGGCTGAACAATGAATTTATTATAAAAACCGATTACAACAAACAACCTGTAGAAGTTAGATATCGCGATTTCATTTCGAACGTGAAGGAAGATTTCATTCCTTCGGAAGACGGGGAGGAATACCTGCAGATCGTGGAAGCAGGAGATGGTAACCGCCACGACCACTGGCTGAAAGTAGGAGCCGAAACTCTTATTCATAACCTGGTCTTTACGGTGAACAAGCCGCAATCCGGGGCGATCAATATTTCCATTTCAGAGGATGGAATTTATACTATTGAGAGTCCTTTTGAAGGAACCTACATGCGAATGTCAGATCAACAACAAGGCATTGTGCATCCGGACAGTTTGCAACCTTTGATGCTGCGTTCTCTCTACCAACTGGCAAATACTGCCTTTGTTTTTCCAGAGCCCGTGACCAAAGGTTCGTATGGAATTGTTAGAGCTCCCGCGATGGAGAAAACGAACCGGGATGCTCTTGTACTGGATGTCATCTCGTTGGGAGAAACCAAAACGGTGGAACTCGTTGGTGGACAATACGTAGCCGCCGATCCCGAATCGATCGATATTGCTGGACTTAAGGTATATCTAAGCTATGGAGCAGAGCAGTTGGAACTGCCATTCAGCATTACCTTGAACGATTTTATAGCCGACAAGTACCCTGGAACCGAAGCGGGATATTCTGCCTACCGATCCAAGATCACGGTGAATAATTCAGACACCGAATTTTACGATTACGATATTTACATGAATCATGTATTGGACGAAGGTGGATATCGGTTTTTTCAGGCTTCCTTCGATCCGGATGAGAAGGGGACCGTACTTTCGGTAAATCATGATCGCTGGGGCACACGGATCACCTATATTGGATATTTTCTGCTGTACTTCGGATTAATGGCGATTCTCTTCGATCGAAACACGCGTTTCGCCGACCTGAAGCGATTTTTGAATAAAGTAAAAGACAAGAAAGCAAAACTTGCGAGCCTATTAATTTTACTCGTTGGTTTCCAGTCATTTGCACAGCAGGATTCTCACAGTAAAAGGGCCACTCCAAAGCAGATCGATTCTGTACTTCAAACTACCTTAGTAAGCAAGGAGCATGCTGCCA
Source organism: Flavobacteriaceae bacterium (assembly GCA_013043825.1). GTDB lineage: Bacteria > Bacteroidota > Bacteroidia > Flavobacteriales > Flavobacteriaceae > Aureisphaera. Next base: position 35,377 of record JABDNM010000170.1, on the reverse strand, counting down.
AGTTTGGCCGCTTGGTGATTCAGGACAATGGAAGAATGAAGCCCATCAACACATTTGCCAGTGAACTTCTTCGGAAGGTAAGCGGTAAGGATAGTTACAAAGAGATGGATGCCAATCAAGTGTTCCTTAGTATGGCAGAGATCCCCCCATTGTGGTATGAGGTTCCCTTGATGAAGCTGGACTGGCGTAACGACAGCATTAAGCGTATCCTAGGAGTTCCGAAGGAAGCAAAGGCAGCTTCCATCGTGGACCTGTTGGATGAGAATATGAAGAACAAGATCGCCCCCTATCTTAAGGAAGCGAGTTCAAAAACCAATCCTAATCAGTTTGAGAAGGACTTTATTAAACTCAATCAGAAGTCCTATTTGCTGGATCAAACCCTGAGTGGGGAAATACTTCAGCTCTTTCCGGTTCCGGGCGACCCCAACAACAAGTGGATCTCTCCCACACAGTTAAAGGATTATAAGATCGTGGGTGCGGATTCGGTGTTTATTGCAGAGATCCTGCCCCGTTACAGTGTGGCTTTGGACTACGGACGAAACACGGGCGATTACAGTATAGCCGATAAAGCGCTTGAGCTTATTACCGACTTTCAAAAAAAGCATGGTGCTGAAGTCATGCCTTCCGAAAAAAAGGTGGACGCGGAGATCGCCTATAACAAAGCGAATCTCTTCAACAGGCTCTATCATTACTTCGCTATGTTCGGCGTATTGATGTTTATTGTTATTATCATACAGATCTTTTCGGAAAGTAAGTTGGTGAATTTCCTCGTTAAGTTTTTCAAGGTATGTATTTGGGTACTTTTCGCGCTGATGACCCTGGGGCTTATTGCACGCTGGTACATAAGCGGACATGCTCCCTGGAGCGATGCTTACGAGAGTGTTATTTATGTGAGTTGGGCGACCGTCTTTTTTGGGTTGGCTTTTGGAAGAAAAAGTGATCTAACAGTGGCTTCTACAGCATTTGTTGCTTCCATTCTCCTTTGGGTGGCCCACTTGAGTTGGTTGGATCCCGCAATTGCAAATTTACAACCCGTACTGGACAGCTATTGGCTTATGATCCACGTGGCGGTGATCGTGGCAAGTTACGGGCCGTTCACACTGGGTTGGATCTTAGGTATTACCGCACTGTTACTCATGATTTTTACGACCCGGAAGAATAAAATTAAAATGGACTTGAACATTAAGGAGATCACAATCATTACTGAAATGGCTCTCACCGTGGGCCTCGTGATGCTCATCATTGGTAACTTCCTGGGAGGGCAGTGGGCAAACGAAAGCTGGGGACGTTATTGGGGCTGGGACCCTAAAGAAACCTGGGCTTTGATAAGTATCATGGTATATGCCTTTGTGATCCATACACGTTTGGTTCCGGGACTACGTGGCAGATGGACCTTCAATGTGCTGGCGGTGTTTGCTTTTGCCTCGATCATGATGACCTATTTTGGAGTGAATTTTTATCTCACAGGATTGCATTCTTACGCCAGTGGAGATGTTCCGGTCACACCTAATTTTGTGTTTTACCTGCTTTCAGTATTGGCCATTCTTAGTGCTGTGTCGTATTTAAAATACAGGAAATACTATATAAAAAAGGGATAAACCTTTCAGCTTATCCCTTTATTCGCCATAATAAACAATCGTTGATTAGGTTGGTAACACCTAATGCGGGCTAATCCCCTCACACCAATCAAGCGGAGGCAATGCTTTAATTATAAATATAATCTGGTTGAGCTTCGACCATACGATAGTCCTGTTGGATCTGTTCTCCAATCTCTAGTTTGTCGTACAATTCCTTAGTGAGTTCTTCAACCTCATGTTCGGTAGTCTTTAATTTACGCGCTATTTTGGCGTTTTCTTTTCCTTCCGAAATATATTGTAATAGTTTAATTTCAAGTCCGTCAAGATCGTAATGCATGATCAGGTTTTCCAGATATACATCTTCGACCATTTTTTCAGTTTTTTGTCTAGCAGTTAGCACTTCTTGTCGTTTTAAAAAGATTCGTAATTCGGCTTGTCTAAGCATATTCTCTTCCTTAATTGCCTGCATGCGGTACATGATAGCATAAGTGAGAATAAGCATTTCGGCGATGGTTGCAGCCTTGATATGGATAGATTCGGTGGCCAGGAAATCGATGCCCAGTAAACTGAACACGAAGAAATCCAGGCTAAATAAAAGTGGAATAAATGTTCCTATAACAAAGAATTTCGCGTAATTCTTCTTGTTGAAAAGAGAAATTCCAGCCATGAAATAAGTGCAAAGCACCGTAAATGAAATGATCTGGGTAGCTGCAATAAATTGTTTGTCACCGGTTATAAGGCCAGCAGCAAAGGTTAGTACAGCCAGGGAGATCATGGCGATCGTTGCAAATTTCAATTTGGGTATAAAATCTTTTAGGCTCAGATACCTCGATACGAATAAGGCACTAAATCCTGTTGCAATAAGAAGCAACAAGGTTTGGTTGATCAGCAAGTTTTGCGTGTCACTCAATCCCAGCAGCGAAAAGAGTCCGTCGTTAAAGAAAAACAAGACCATCATACTTGCCAGGGACAGGGAGTAAAAAAGGAAGGTCTTTTCATCAAAAAGGAAGAAACAAACCAGGTTTAGCATGACCAACATCAGCGCAAAGCCATAATACAGACCCTGTCTGAATACGGTTGCGGTGTCTAATGATGCCTCCGATTGGATCGAACTTTCTTGTAGTACTGTCTCCATACCACCACTTCCTCTGATTTCAGTTTTGTAGGAAATTACTGAATACGCAAAACTCTCACCAAAATTACTGATGGTGGGATCGTAATAAAAATTTCCGTCAACTGGAGTGATAAAATGGCCGGGATCATTGCTGATATTCCGGTTGTTTATGGAGTTTTTTACAGAGACGTCTAAGTCTGTATTTTCAGTGCTTTCAAGGCTTATTGCCTTTTTGTTCACAGCGACTCGAACGTCTTTCTTTTTTGCCTCCATCTGGAAGCAAAACACGAGGGTAAAGAGTAATAATACGAACCTCATAATAAGTAGGTTTAATCGATTAGGGGAATTCAATATACAAATAAATTACATTTCACCTAATAAAAATGCACTTAATCGATAAAATTACGGGTAAGTACGTATATTTGCGTAGGATTAAACTGACAAACTGACATTAAAAAAGCCCTGTTTATAAGGGCTTTCAATAGTTATACCAAAAATGAAGATTTTTACCTCCCAACCATATCTTCCGGTTTAACCCAGGCATCGAATTCTTCTGCGGTTAGATATCCCAAGTTGATTGCTTCTTCCTTCAACGTCGTTCCATTCTTATGAGCAGTATTTGCTATCTCGGCTGCTTTGTAGTAGCCAATTTTAGTATTCAGCGCGGTTACGAGCATCAAGGAATTATCCACTAAACGCTTGATCACTTCATAATTTGGCTCAATTCCCTGGGCACAATGAATATCGAAAGATACACAGGCATCCCCAATCAGTTGGGCAGATTGTAAAATATTGGCTGCCATAATTGGTTTAAAGACATTCAGTTCATAGTGACCTTGCATTCCGCCAACACCAATCGCAACATCATTTCCCATTACTTGTGCGCATACCATGGTTAGGGCCTCGCATTGCGTTGGATTTACTTTCCCAGGCATGATAGATGATCCTGGTTCGTTGGCCGGAATAGTAATTTCACCTATCCCGCTTCGTGGTCCGCTAGCTAGCATACGAATATCATTTGCGATCTTGTTCAGTGAAACTGCTGCCTGTTTAAGGGCCCCATGAGTTTCAACTATCGCATCATGGGCTGCCAGGGCCTCAAATTTATTTTCGGCCGTGACGAAGGGTAGTCCTGTGAATTTCGCAATGTATTCGGCCACCAATGGAGCGTACCCGTCGGGAGTATTAATACCGGTTCCTACAGCAGTTCCACCAAGTGCCAACTGCGAGAGGTGGGCAAGTGTGTTCTCGATCGCTTTTATTCCGAAGGAAAGTTGAGCAGCATATCCACTGAATTCCTGACCCAAGGTGAGTGGTGTGGCGTCCATGAGATGGGTACGACCAATCTTAACACAGTCGCCGAATTCTTCCGATTTTCTAGCTAATGTTCCCTGAAGTTGTCTCAATCCGGGGAGCGTTGTCTCCATAATCTTCTTATAGGCTGCAATATGCATCCCGGTTGGAAAAGTGTCGTTGGACGACTGTGATTTGTTAACATCGTCGTTGGGCTGTAGCGTTTTTTCTCCTTCTCCAATAGTCTTACCTGCCAATTGATGAGCGCGATTGGCAATCACTTCGTTTACATTCATATTGCTCTGGGTCCCACTACCGGTTTGCCAGATCACCAGCGGAAATTGCTCATCATGCTTTTGGTCGAGGATCTCATCGCAAACCTGTGCAATGAGGTCTCTTTTTTCTTCGGAAAGTACACCCAGCTCACAATTTGTGTATGCAGCAGCTTTTTTTAGATAAGCGAATCCGTAAACCACCTCCAGGGGCATGGAAGCTGGAGTCCCTATTTTAAAATTATTACGGGATCGTTCTGTTTGGGCGCCCCAAAGTTTATTGGCCGGGACTTGGACTTCACCCATGGTATCCTTTTCAATTCGGTAAGTCATTGTAGATCGATTTTGACCTTGTAAAGGTACGAAATCGCGCTTTCCTACTCAACAAGCATCATGTTTAATTCCTGTGAATAAATAGGTGCTAATTGTACTTTTTTCTGAAAAATTCATTTTATCTTTGCCATTATAAAACACGCTTGTTATGTTCGATTTTCAGCAATACTTAGGATTTCTGGCATTTTTGACCATTTTGACCATTGGTTTTTGGTTGATGATCTTCTTGATTTCGTTCATCCCTTACTGGATAGGCGGTGCCTTGCTTGAGAATTATAAAATGAAGCGTGAAGCAAAGAGAAAAGCGCGCGAGCAAGCCTAACAAATTCAAAATTTAGACTTCAGGAAGCCATGTGCTTCCTTTTTTTTTGATCAGTCGAAAGGATTATCCAACCAATGGATAATATTGAGCAGTAGCTTGTAGTTTTCGCCGGCATCATCACGATTCATACCTGCTTTTATTTTTTCTGCTCCTACAACTTGTGCCGAAAACATGGCGGCCTCCCCGAAAAATACGATCCGGCCCTTTCCGAAGTTAGCAAAAGCACCCTGGCTCCATCCTTTCAAATTATGTGAGGGGGTATCAACGAGAAAGCTCCATGCCTGCTCCGGAAGCAGATTTACATAAGCATCGTCGAAAACCAAGATAGGAGTGGCGAATTTAGGGATTTGAAATCCCTGTCCAGTGAATGTAGCGACTTCAGTTACATGCTCATCCTTATTCCTGCCGCGAGTAAGTGGATTATCTATCAGGCCCCTCGCTCGATTGAAATAGGCAGGGGTACGCGGTTTAAGTGTATCCATGGCGAAGCCATTGGTGAATTCGAAATCGAAAGCTGCCGCAAGATCCTTTGCAGCCCCTCCCATTGGCATATGATCGGCAATAAGGAAGAGACTTCCTCCACGTTCTACCCAGGTTTGAACCACTTCAATTTCCTTCTCGGTAAAGGCCGAATAAACCGGATTGCTCCAATTGCTCACATTTGCTTCATTTAAGGCATTTGATATCACCAGGATGCGAACATCATCTAGGGTTTCTTCTTCGAACTTGAAAGGGAATGGCTTCACAACATAGCCATCCCGTTCCAGCAAGTTGCTAAATGCTTTATATCGACCATCCCTAGTGTGGAAATTATGATGCCCTTCATCAATGTAAATCACCGGTCCTTCACCCTTATTGTACTCAGGCTTTTGGATAACCGGATGAAAGGATTCATCGGCTATTTGTTGTGAGAGACTTATATTAACAAAGCAAGCACAAACAATAATAAGGGTAAGAATGTCACGCATAGTGTAAATTCTTATTGTGAGCCTCCAAAGCCTTCATCATCATCGAAGCCATTTTCTCTCCCTCCGCGTTCGCGTTTTTTCTTCTGGTTGAATCGATAGGTGAATGATAACGTAAAGGAGCGTTCTCTCCACTGAAATTCGGTGTCACTACTAAAGTCATCAGTAAGAGTGAAGGATCGACGTTTTCGTGAGTTGAAAAGATCACTCACGTTGAAACCAATAGTAGCATTGTCGCTAAAAAGGTCTTTACTCATAGCAATATTGAGTGAAAATATTCCCTTTTGCTCTGTCTGTGCATTGGTATTTGGCCCGCGGTAAAAACCATTGGTTTGCCAATCGATTTTAGCGGGAAGCGTTACTTTCGTGCTAAGCCGCGCGAACCAACTGGTGTTTTCCGCCCCATAATCGACGTTGTTGAAAACGCCTTCAGTAACAAACCTAAAGAAATTGAAACTTCCGTTGAGTCTGAGCCATTTTGCCGGATTGTAGAGTGCGCCTGCTTCAAAACCGTAGCGTTGATTGGTTGATAAATTAATAGGAATGGTCCTGATGATGGGGACTCCATTGGGTGTTAGTTCCCCTGTATCTTCCTGAACCCGCTCAAAAGCATCATTTTCATATTGATAATAGATGGACGAAGTTAAAGTTAATTTTTTCCATCGTCTTAAGTACCCGAGATCAAAGGCACTAGCATAGGCTGGGTCCAGGCTCGGGTTTCCTTGAAATACATTCGCCTCACTGGAACGGGATGGGAATGGATTGAGAAACCAGGAACGGGGCCGGTTGATCCTGCGATTATATCCCAGGGTAATATTTTCCATTTCTGAAAGCTCATAAACCAGGTTTACAGTTGGGAAAAGTCCAACCAGATTTTTATCAAAATTTATATTGAAATCGTCATTTGAAGTAACATCCTCTCCCGTAACATCACCTTTCAAGGTAGTGGCTTCCATACGCAAGCCGAAAAGAAAGGAAAAGTCACCAAATTTGTTCCCGTACTGACTATAAACCGCAATTACATCTTGAGTAAAGTCGAAAACATTGGAGATACTGTCATTCCTAACAAATGCTCCACCCGCTGTAATTTGCTCTTCCAGCCGGTAATCTGTAATTGTGTTCTCAAAGCGACCCCGAAAACCTGCTTCGAACTGCGCATTTTCCCCGATGGGCCTCACATAATCTGCCTGGACGAGGTATTCACTTTCATCCTCTTTTTGCACAATGCGTTCGGAGGGCAAAAGTTCGAACATGGGGAACGTATTGTTCTCCAGGATGAGTGCGCGCTCTGTCTCATCGCCGGTTTCGTATTGAAAATCGGCGGTAAATTTATGTCCCGATGTATCAAAATCATTGGTGTAATTCAACGAGAATTGAAAATTGCTATCCTCTTCTGCTTCGAATTCGATTCGATCTCTGGATTGCTCCAAATTTCCATCGTTCAGAAAGCTATTGGTATTGTTAATTGTCTGGTCGTCGTCATTCCCAAAACGGATGAACCCGGCCGCGGTAATCGAGGATCGGTCTGTGAGGAAATACTCCATCCCCAGGTTGGTGTTGATCCTCCGTGAGATCCTATCGTATTCGCGCTCTTCAATGACCAGCGGATTTAACACCGTGGGTGAAAAAAATCTGTTTTCAAAGATTGCATTACCCGGACTTTCACGATAATTGAGTCCGGTAGTATTGAAAATGTTGAAGCGATCTGTACGCACATTGATATTACCGGTTAATCCGGCACTATAGGGATAGCCCACGTTGGATTGAACAGATCCATTCAAACCCAAAGTCTTTTCTTTCCGAAGGATAATGTTTAATATTCCAGCGGTACCTTCGGCATCGTACCTGGCAGAAGGAGAAGTGATCACTTCCACGCGTTCGATGATCTCGGCGGGAAGTTGGCGTAAGGCATCTGTAGATCCAAAGCCGGCGATTGCGCTGGGTTTACCATTGATGAGGATGCGCACATTTTCATTCCCTCGCAGATTGATCGTTCCGTCAACATCCACGGTTACCGAGGGGACGTTGTTCAATGCATCACTCACAGTGGCTCCGCTAGTTGTCAGGTCCTTACCAATGTTATAAACCTTCTTATCGAGTCGAATTTGAACCTCGGTGGTCTCTGCCCTAATTACAACTTCGTCCAGTGCTTCTGAGTCCAGAGACATGGTTACGGCAGGCAGGACTGTATTTTTATCGATATTCTCACCGGTAAGAACTTCAGTTTTGTAAGAAATAAACTCGAACCGAATGTCATAAATCCCCTTCGGTATATCGATCGAATATGCACCATCGCTGTTGGTGATACCGCCTTCTACTATCTTTCCCTGAGAATCTACAAACGCAATGGTAGCGAATTCCAAGGGAGTCCCACTGGATCTGTCGATCACAGTTCCGGATACTTTGAATTTGGCGTTATTGCTGGTGGTTGGACGCTCCCCACGTTGGGCCCATGACGTTGTTGTGAATAGGGCTAAGGTAACAACAATCAATATTCGCATTGAAAAAAGTTCAGATTTGATTACGAAAATAATCAAGTCAGATATCAATGATGCCAATAAATTGTTAAATGAAGAAGGCTTAAAAAAAACTATAGTATGTCCAAAACTCGTTCCGGAGGTCTTCCAATTACTGCCTTGTCCCCGTTTATTACGATGGGTCGCTGCATGAGATCGGGGTAGGTGAGCATGGCATGAATTATTTCGGTATCGCTTAAATTCTTGGTGGCATACTTCTGCTGCCAGATCAATTCATTTGTTCGAACCAGTTCTAAAGGCTCGAAATCTAATAGCTCAAGGATTTTCCGCAATTTTTTCTCGGTCAATGGTTCGTCCATGTATTTTACCAATTTAAAATCATGCTTTGATGTCTCCATAAAGTTGAGACAAGCATTGGATTTTGAGCAATCTGGATTGTGATAGACAACGATCATTCTTTCAGCTTCCTTGGTTTCCATTTTTTTGTCCAAAAATCGATCTCAACGCCTATTTCTTCTCCCAGGAAGTTTTCCATTGAATCGTGTTTGAAACCACTGCCTACACCATGATCCATACGGTTGAGTGTGAGCCGGGCCGTAAATCCAAATGTATTTTTCCCGTCCTTGCCCGTAGTTACGAAGGGAATGGCTAATTCTTTAGTTATCCCACGCATGGTGAAATCACCAGTCGCAACAAATCCTTTTTCGTTGGGCGTAATGGTTTTACTACGGAACGTTATGGTAGGATAGGTCGTCGCATCAAAAAAATCGACACTCAATAAATGTTGGTCTCGGTCTGCTATTCCAGTATCGATACTTGCCACCTGGATCACGGCTTCGATCGTGGTCGTGCTCAGGTCGTTTTCGTCGTACATCATCGTGATCGAATAGTCATTGAATTTCCCGGTGATCCGAGTAATGCCGTTGGAAATTGGTACCGAAAAAAGTAAGGACGAATGATTGGATTCCACAGCAAGCTTTCTAACTTCCGAGGGTTCTTGGCCAAACAAATTATAGGTATTGAGCAATAGTATTAGTACAATAATACCTAACTCCTGAAATTTCTTAATGTGTTTCATATTTGTTCAGTTTAAAGGTAAATTTTCAATTTCTAACATATAGTCGAATTGCAGATCCTCATGCAGTGTGCCTACCTTCTTTCGCACCAGTGCTATTTGTCTTCCGTAGAGGTTCATCAAAGTGGTATTTGCTCGAATGGAAGGTTTGAACTCCCACAATTCGTAACAGAAGTGGAGCAGTAATTCTACTTCTGTTTCTTTTACGGGTGAATAACGAATGAACTTCTTGGTCTCCCGGAGGATCTTACGAACACTTTTCTTGATGTAGTAAAAACTGTCGGTGTTGATCTCCTCAAATCGTTGGGAGATGAATTCCTTTATATGTTCAGTATATGCAGCTTCATCTTCCGCCTCGAAGAGCAAGTAGGTGAGTAATTCCTTGTTCTCCTTTTTAAATCGTGCGAGTCGAAGGCATAACGCTTCCAGATCTTCTGAAGAACGAAATTTCAATTCTTGTTTAAGTTGTGCCAGGGTGGCTGCTTTCATAAGGTATATAGGTATTGCTGAAGCTCAATGGCAAGATAGTAAATTGATGGCGGTTAAAATGGGATCATTTTCGATCCGATCCGTGATACTGACCGGCATAATCTATTGCTGCTTCCCCTGTTATTTGTTTAAATATACGGGTGAAATTCGATTTCGAATCAAAACCACAGCTGTAAGCAATACTGATCAAACTCATATAGAAATGATCCCCTTGCTCGATGCGTTTTTTAAACTCTTCTACCCTGAAGTTGTTAATAAAGGTGCTGAAATTGGAGCCGGTTCCAGAGACGATTATACGAGCTGTCTTCTTTTCCGTTTTACCCATATATGCTGCAAGCAGATTTAGATTTAGATCAGGATTAAGGAATAACTTCTCCGTTACCATAAGATTCCTTATTTCGTCCAATAAATATTCAGATTCCAGGGGTGTAACAGCATCATCGAGCAGCTCAGGTCTAGAAGCGTAGACATAAGTGACGAAATGTTGCTTGAATCCGTTCAGTACTACCCAATACACGAAACCTGTGAAAAACAAACTCCTGAAAATTGAAAAAGTACTTACGAAGCCAAAATCTTCAGAATACACAGAGACGACTAAACTAAGCACTTCGACCAGGGAAAGAAGGAGCAAACCTTTGGAGAAACTGAACATCCACTTCAAAAGATCTTTCGACCAGAAGTAGGCCACATTTTTGTGTTTGGCCAATAAATTCCTTGTCAACAATGCATACAACATCAATAAGAAAGGAATAAGAAGAGATTCAATATCTAGGTAAAGCGGGAAGCCGGAGTCCTCTCGTATATAGGATTTGAATCCCGGAGAGCTAAACCCAATTCCCAGGTAAACCAGGAATTGGATTCCAGGCAAGACGAAATGAAGGAAATCAAATTTCTTCCAATCCGAAGTTAAGGCAAACTTGGATCTAACGAAGAAATAAAATAAAGGGCCAATGGCCAGACTAAAATTAATGGGTATGAAGTAAAGAGAAGGGAATCGATTGCTAATTCCGGTTGTGAGTAGCATATCGTTGGCAAGGGTAAGCCCGCAGACCAATAATAGTATACCGAGTAAACGTGCCGATCTTTTTGAGGCATTCTTCCCGATGATCAATAAAATGCCCAGCAAGATAGCGAGTACAACTCCAATGCTGTCCACTACAATAGTTAGTAAGCTCTCTATAGGTAATGTAATATCCATTAAGACTCAAGTTGCTTCGTTATTTCTCGTCGATACTTGTACGCTCTTTCTTCAGAGAAGTGATCCAGCGTGAACATATATAGAACCAGCAGCAACAGGGCAATACCGATGGCGCGGAGCAGGGGTTTATTACTAAGAATGAGGCAAAGCATGGCAAGGATCCCTAAACCGAATAAAATGTACTGGGTATACGGATACCATTTAATAAAGGCAGCCGTTCGTTCTTGTTCCGATAAAATAAATTCGGCGGGTGTTTGCTCAAATTGTTCGGTATAGTGAGTAATTCTCTTAGAATTGGCCTGAATAAGATAAGCACCTATGGCAATCGACAACAAGGCAACCATCAGCAAGGGCACAAACATCGCCTTTGCGGCATCGGTAGAACCAAATTTCCAATAACCAAGGCTTGCCAGTAAGATCACTATTCCAAAAAGAATACTCAGTTTTCCCTCGAAGATCTCACCACGACACCATTCAATTGTGTGTTGAATAAATTCCATTGAGTTAAATTACAGTTTTATCCCGAAATCAATGAGACTGTTGCGCAGTGAATCTGCATTTGAAAAATGGATTCCCTTTAGTCCAACCGCTTCACTACCTTCGATGTTTCGCAAGCTGTCGTCAATGAACAACGAGGCCTCCCTGTCCACATTGAATCGATCGATCAAGAGTTCATAGATCTCCGGGTATGGCTTGCGAGTACCTTCATTTCCGCTCACCAGGATACCCTCGAACCATTGCAGCCAGGAAAATTTGGCAATTGCTTTCGGCCAGGTCTCGCCGCTCCAATTTGTTAGAGCTAGCAAACGATAATGCGGATTTTCCACTAATTGTTTTAAAATTTCCAGGGTTTCAAGATGGGTATGTCCCAGCATCTCCTCCCAACGGCCATAGTACATATTGATGAGGGACTCGTATTCCGGGAAAAGTGCGATCCGCTCTTCCGTTGCGCTGGCAAGAGGATATCCGGCATCCTGATTCTCATTCCAATCCCAGGCACAGACTGTATTCAAAAACCACTTCATTTTCTCCCGGTCACCATTAAACTCATCGTAAAATACATACTCCGGACTCCAGTCGATAAGTACGCCACCGAGATCAAAAATTATTGTCGAAATAGATTTGTTCATAGTCCCAATTTGATTTAAGCTGTGATTTCATGAAGCAATAGCGCCAGGTTCTTCTTAAGTCTATTCGTATTCCTGCGCATGAGGAAGTAAGGTACGAGTACCAAAAGCCCCCAGGAAGTAAAAACTGAAATGTAGATGACGGGAGCTTGCGTTCCACCGTCATCTGTCATAAGATCAAGGTAAAAGAAGGAGAGGATCAGGAATAGAAGTGCTCCGTATAAAATGTACATCCTACTTCGAAAGCTGGTTATTGAAGCCTCGATCTTGATGTGCCGGTCCTCCTGTACAAAAGTTCCGCTGGCAAGGGCCGGGCTCAAACTTATATCGAAGAGTTTGCGTCTTTTCTTAAGAATAAAGTTATCGGCACCTACGCTACCAGCAAATTCCTTGTCGCTGGATTCATAGACTTCCAGCGATTCTGAAATTATATCAACCTTTCGAGGGTCTACCTGGCTTCGAAGTTTCTGTGAAAATTCTTTCACCTCCCCAGGCAACTTTATGTGCAAGTGTTGCTTCAGTTTCAGTGTTTCGAGGAAGCCCATGCTCTTATAACTCGTTAGTTGTTTCTCCTTGACCTGTCATCATCAAGTAGGCCTTGAGAAATTCATTGATATCTCCATCCAGCACTGCATCTGTGTTTCCAGTTTCGTGACCGGTGCGAACGTCCTTTACCAATTTGTAAGGGTGCAGGACGTAATTCCGAATTTGCGACCCCCATTCAATGGCCATTTTGCTATCTTCTATAGCATCTCTCTGGGCCTGTTGTTTGCGTAATTCGATCTCGTACAATTGAGATTTAAGCATTTGCATGGCTTTCTCCCGGTTTTCAAGTTGCGATCGTGTTTCCGAATTATGGATCACGATCCCGCTGGGATGGTGTGTGAGTATAGCCTTGGTCTCCACCTTATTCACATTTTGACCGCCTGCGCCGCTAGATCGGGCAAAATCCCATGAAATTTCGGCTGGGTTGATATCGATCTCGATGCTCTCATCGGCCAGGGGATACACATAAACACTGGCAAAACTGGTATGCCGCTTGGCATTACTATCGAATGGGGATATACGCACGAGGCGATGGACTCCGTTCTCACTTTTCAACCAGCCAAAAGCGAATTCCCCTTCTATTTCCAAAGTGACGGTCTTTACGCCTGCCACATCACCCGCCTGAAAGTTGAGCTCGGTGACTTTGAAGCCGTTCTTCTCGGCCCACATAAGATACATTCGCATGAGCATTTGTGCCCAGTCGCAACTTTCGGTACCGCCTGCACCGGCTGTGATTTGAAGTACTGCGGAAAGATCGTCGCCTTCCTCGCTAAGCATGTTTCTGAATTCGAGCGCCTCAATGGAATCCAGGGCTTGTTCGTATCTTTTTTCAACATTGGCCGCTTCTCCTTCGCCCTCCTTGAAGAATTCCAGGATCACTTCAGCATCGTCGGTGAGGTTCACTGCTTTTTCATAGTCCTCGATCCATTTCTTCTTGTTGCGAAGTTGTTTCATGAAAGCTTCCGCCTCCTTGGGATTGTTCCAGAAATTGGGATCGAAGGTCTTCTCTTCGTCGTTGGTGATCTCTATTTGTTTGCCATCAACGTCAAAGATACCTCCTTAACGCATCCAGGCGATCTCTTAGAACTTTCAATTGATCTGTGGTAATCATCGAGTAGTAATTTTTAGTAAAAATAGAATTAAACTTTTCAAGCTGAAATAATTTTAAAGATTATTTAGTAGATTAGGCGTTGTGACTATTACCGGCGCGTTATGAAATGTCGAATACTTCTCTTTTTGTTCTTCGGAACAGCGATCGCCCACGGGCAATTCCTCAGCAAAAAATCCGATCTCCAAGCCTTCAATGGGTTTTTCAATTTTCATTATTCAGAAGGGGAGGGGAACATCTTTTTGGAAGTCCCCAAGAATAGGATCGACAGCGAATTCCTCTATGTGCATTCCCTGCGCACTGGTTTAGGTTCCAACGATATTGGATTGGATCGCGGACAACTGGGAGATCAGGCTATCGTTAAATTTATAAAAGCCGGAAATAAATTGTTGCTCCTACAACCCAATATGAAATACCGGGCAGTCACCAACAACGAGATGGAACGGAAATCGATCAGCGAAGCTTTTGCCCGATCGGTACTTTTTGGATTTGAGATCAAAGAGTCTCAAAGCGACAAATACATCATAGATCTAACCCCTTTCCTACTGTTGGATGCCCACCAGGTTGCGCAACGATTGAAAGCGAACAAGGAAGGTACGTTCAAATTGGACAAGACCCGAAACGCGCTTTGGATGGAACGCACCAAATCGTTTCCGGAAAACAGTGAGTTTGAAGCCATACTCACGTTTATCGGGGAACCGTCCGGTAATAATTTAAAGTCTGTGGCTCCCAACCCCAATACTATTTCTGTGATTCAGCATCATAGTTTCGTTCGACTTCCGGATGAGAATTATTCCCCCAGGATCTTTATGCCCAACAGTGGATCCTACTCCTTGGACTACCTGGATTACAGCACTCCTATTTGGGAACCCATTCGAAAAAAGTTCATCACCCGCCATCGACTCGAGAAAAAAAACCCGTTGGCCCAGCGAAGCGAGGCTAAAGAACCTATAATTTACTATCTAGACCCCGGAACCCCCGAGCCTGTACGATCTGCTTTGCTGGAAGGAGCGAGCTGGTGGAACCAGGCTTTTGACGCTATTGGATACATAGATGCGTTTCAGGTTAAAATGCTTCCGGAAGATGCAGACCCTATGGATGTACGTTATAATGTGATTCAATGGGTACACCGTTCCACCCGAGGATGGAGTTATGGCGGTACTGTGATCGATCCTAGAACGGGTGAGATCATTAAAGGTCATGTAAGTCTGGGTAGTTTGCGAATACGACAGGATTTTATGATCGCGCAGGCCCTGATGAATAAACCCTTTGCCTCACGAGACGACAACCATGGCCCTATGCTGGATATGGCCCTGGCTAGAATTCGTCAGCTTTCTGCACATGAAGTAGGGCATACCCTGGGATTTGCCCACAATTTTGCAGCCAGCGCCAAGGGACGGGTGAGCGTCATGGATTATCCGCATCCTGCTTTACGAATTATAAATGAATCCATCGACTTCGGAAACGCATATGCAACTGGTATAGGTGATTGGGACAAGGTGACTGTCGCTTACAGTTACGGAAATACCAACCAGGATATCGATGAAGAACTATATCTACGAATGGTCTTGCTGCAAGCACAGAGCGACGGATTACGTTTTATTTCAGATTCGGATGCGAGAGCCATGGGCGGAGCACATGTTTCTGCTCATTTGTGGGACAATGGAATTAGCGCTTCCGAAGAATTGAAGAACGTTCTACGAATCCGGAAGGTTGCCATTGAAAATTTTTCGGCAGAAAATATTCAAGCCAACGTGCCTTATTCGGTTTTGGAAGACGTTTTCGTACCCTTGTACTTTTACCACCGTTACCAGACCGAAGCGGCGATCAAACTGGTTGGCGGTATGGATTATTCGTACTATTCGAAGGGAGAAACAGGAATCGTTCAGGAACACCTCCCGAAGAAAATTCAGCAAAATGCTCTGGACATCACGTTGCAAACCCTGGATGTGGATGCGCTAACGATCCCACGGCGATTGTTGGAGCTATTTCCTCCCAGAGCCTACGGTTATCCAAGGACGAGGGAATCGTTTAAATCCAAAATGGGTGTTGCCTTCGATGCCTTGAGTGCTGCAGAGACTGCCGGAGATATGACATTAAAGCTTTTACTACATCCTCAACGTGCGAACCGACTTACACAGCAACATGCCATCGATCCTTCCAACTTAGGCCTGAAAGATATCTTGCAGCCTTTGACCGCACGAGTGAAGCGAACTTTAAGAGGATCGGATTATGAACGGGAAGTTCAAAAATCCCTCCAATTCACCATCCTGAATCACCTATTGAAACTTTACAATAACAAGGAGTCGATTCCACAGGTTAAAGCAATGACAAGGGGATCGCTACAAGAGTTGAAGCGGGATTTGTTACAACAACCCGATGACTGGTCACAATGGCTTGCGGGCGAGATAATAAAATTTGAAAAGGACCCGTTAAAATTCGAATTCAATCTACCGCCAAAGATCCCGGACGGCAGCCCAATTGGTAGTTTTGAATGTCCTATCTTTGAATAGTCACTCCTGGTGATATGAGAATATAAAAATCAAGTGCTAATTAAAAACCTCACCATGAAAAATGTATTCTTTCTCTTGATGTTTTGTCTCGTCTTTACAGCCTGGGGACAGCATGATGAAGCACATGTCGATGAGCTTACACAGGAATTCAAGCAAAAACTTACCGATCGGGGCGTAAGCAGTTTTTTTTCGGCTACACGATATTGTTCCGGCCGTATCGAGATGTTTAAAATAGGCGATACGATGTGTACATCGAAGGGAACCTATTACGAAGTCTACATGGTATGGCAGGAAGAAGGGCAGGCTTTCCTGAAAAAGATTGACAATTGTGGTTTGTATTACAGTGTAGAATTGGAGGATGGAAGTATTTATGACGATTTTATTTCCCAGGTTTCCGATCTGATCGTTGAGGAGGTAAAACATTACAAATCTGAGTCTTATACCGGCAAACCAGCGCTTAGGAAAAAAGCCGAACCGTGTTTCCGAAAGTATCAATTCACTTACGGTGAAAATTCCTTTTCCAAATCGTATAATTTGTTTGATATTAGCAACGCCAGCGACGGAAGAAATCTAAATTTCGACCATAACCAAAGTCTCAAAGTCGTGAAGTTGGATGCTAAGTTGGATGAACTACTGGCAAAGTATGAAGTGGGAATGAGAAGACAATTAAAGTAGCAACGTAAAGTATGATCGATCTGCGTAGTGACACAGTCACTAAACCTACATCCGGGATGCTCGAATTTATTTCCAATGCCCAGGTTGGAGACGACGTATACGGTGAAGATCCAACCGTTAATGAGTTACAACGGCGGGTGGCCGAGTTATTCGGAATGGACCGGGCCTTATTTTTTCCAACGGGGACTATGGCCAATCAAGCCGCGGTGAAGTTGCATACCCAGCCAGGGGAACAGCTAATTTGCCACGAATACTCACACGTATATAATTATGAAGGTGGAGGAGTTTCATTCAACAGCGGTGTTTCCTGTAAGCTCATTGGTGGAGACCGGGGTATGATCACCGCCTCCGAAGTGGAGCAGGCCATCAATCCTCCCGACTTTTATCATAGTCCGTTAACTTCCCTGGTTTGTGTTGAAAACACCACCAATAAAGGTGGAGGTGCTTGCTACGAACTTGATGAATTGCAACGCATTCGTGATCTATGTGACCGGCAAGGGTTGCGTTATCATTTGGATGGGGCGCGAATCATGAATGCATTGGTCGCGAAGAATGAGGATCCCACTCGCTACGGACGAATATTCGATACAATTTCGGTATGCTTCAGCAAAGGTTTGGGAGCTCCGCTTGGCACGGTCCTGGCAGGCAAGCAAGAGGTCATGGAAAAAGCCATGCGAATTAGAAAAGTATTGGGGGGTGGAATGCGACAGATAGGATATATGGCCGCTGCCGGTCTATATGCCTTAGATCATCACATAGAACGATTGGCCGAAGATCACCAACGGGCTTTGGAAATTGCTTTGGTTTTAAAAGGACAATCGTATGTGAAAGAAGTGGAGCCCACCGAAACGAACATTGTAATTTTTTATCTCGATGATCATATCGATGAGACAAAATTTATGAAAGATTTGGAGCAAAAGAATGTAAAGATTGGCTCCATGGGTCAGGGTAAACTGCGTATGGTGACCCACCTTGATTATTCCCAGGACATGCATGAGACTCTTTTGGAGCTACTGGGAGATTATGGCGCATAAAAAAAGCTCCATGTCGGAGCTTTTTTAAATCTTGAGCATTTGCTTATTCTGCTTCTTTTACTTTGGCCCCAGGCGCATTTTTCTTAACAGACTCAATTCCATTGTTCATTCCGGATTCTGCGGCGTACATCTGGCTGCTTCCAATGATCTGACCGTTAGTCGATTTCACATTGAAGTGGAATTTACCATTTTTCGCAGTTTTCTTCTCATAACACTTATTGTCGCCACAATTTTTTTGAACAGATTCTATCCCGTTCATAGCTCCGGATTTCGAAGAATACATTTGGCTGGATAGGATCACTTGACCATTGGCAGCTTTTAATACAAAGTGATACTTATCACCGCTTTTCTTTAACTCGAACATATTATTTCGTTTTTAGAAGTTAGACTCATTATTTGAGATTATAAATATCGAAAAAAAAAACCGAGTGGAGCAATCAAACATTCATGATTTTGTCGACGAATGGAACATTTCATCTATGTAAGAATGCAGATAATCGAAAACTAAAATCATGAACCTGAAATAGTTGGCGTTTTTAGGTAAATTTTGGGTAGACAGTTATAATTTAGCGGCTGTAATAATTAACTCTATAATAAACATCAACATGAAAAAATCAATTTTATTCGTCCTGGCATGTTTAGCAACATCGTTTGCTTTTGCCCAGGATCTTCCAACTAACCCTGAACCGGGAAAATGTTACGTAAGGTGTGTCACACCAGACATTTGGGTGAATCAGGATGTAACCGTTCAGGTTTCTCCCGCCTACAAGAAATTAAGTGTAGTACCCGCAGTGTACAAGAAAGAAACTATTACTGTAGATTCTAAATCTGCCGGACAGAACCTGGAAGTTGTTCCTGCTGTTTACAGCACCGAATCTTTTGAGGTTACCACTAGAGAAACTGGTCAGAGATTGGTTAAAGTTGGATCTCAGAAGAGCACCGAAAAAGAAACGGTGGTTGTGAGCGAAGCCAGCTATAGCCTGAAAGTTGTTCCTGCGGTCTATGAAAGCCGTCAATTCGAAGTGGTAGTTCAGCCTGCTTACCAAAAAGTGGAGATCGTTCCTGCTCAATACGAGACAAGAGACGTAGTTATCACTACCAAGGAGCCATCACAACGTATGGAAGTAATTGCGGCCGAGTGGGGTACTGAAACCTTAACCTACAACAAAAGAGAGTATGGTTCAAGTATTAGAACTTCTCCTGCAACGTTTACTACCGACTATGAGTCGATTGAAGTAAAGCCGGCTACTGCTCGTTGGGAAATGAGTGATGTTCCTGCAGCCGAATGCCAGTCAAGTAATCCAGACGACTGTAGATACTGGTGCTACAAAGGGATCCCTGCTGAATTCACTACTGTTAGTGTTCAGCGATTGGCTTCCGATGCATCCTACACCAGAGTGTCTGATTGCGACACTTCTAAGAATGGTGGTCAGGATTGCGGAACTGGAACCTATACAAGAACTGTAATGACCAAGCCTCCCACAACTCGAGTGATCGATATTCCAGGTGAGACAAAGACCGTGAAAACAACCGTAATGGTAACTCCTCCAACCACACGTGTGGTTACTATTCCTGAAGTGAGAAAGACCATGACCAAGCGTGTGATGGTAACTCCTCCAACAACAACGAGAGTTGAGATCCCAGCGGTGACTAAGTCGGTGACAAAAACCATCTATACAGACGAAAGTACTCGTTCGGAATCAATTCCTTCAGAGTCTAAGACATTCACTAAAACTGTGATGAAGACACCTCCAACAACAAGAACAGTTCCTGTTGCTGGTAAATCTAAAGCGTTAGAAGTAACTAAACTTGTTTCTGATGCACGTGTGGATGAAGTAACTGTACCAGCTGTAACAAAAACTGTTACCAAGGAAGTTCTTCAAACAAAAGGTGGTCTTACTACCTGGAAAGAAGTTGACTGTGAATTGGTAGAATACCAAGCCCTTCCTATCAACTGGAACTTAGGTAGTGCAAGTTTGACTGCTGAAGCTAAGCGATTGATCGACACTCGATTAATGCCAGTTCTAGCGCAGAATCCAGGGGTTAAACTGGAGATCGCATCTCATACAGATTCTAGAGGAAGCGAGACTTCCAACCAGGATCTATCTGAAAGAAGAGCTCAGGCCGTAGTTAGTTACCTTCAGTCTAAAGGTGTGAACAGCAGCTTGCTCGTTGCCAATGGATTTGGTGAAAACAGATTGAAAAACAGATGTGCGGATGGTGTTTCTTGTACAGAGCGTGACCATGCCGTTAACAGAAGAACAGAGTTTAGATTGATCAACAACAACTAGGCTTAAACGTTTAACCATCAACGTAATGAAAGAATTCCCATTTTTTTGGGAATTCTTTTTTTTTTGCTTTCTTTGGCATGAATAATGTTCTCAAATCACCTAAACCTTACACCATGAAACAAATAGTGGTAATTACACTGTTGATGTTTTTTACTCTGTCCTATGCCCAGGAAGAATCAACTACTCTAAACTGGTTGACTAACCTCGAAGAAGCCGAAGCTATCTCTAAACAGAACAACCAACCTATCCTGGTTTATTTTAACGGGAGCGATTGGTGTACGCCCTGCAAAGCTTTGAAGTCTGATTTTTTTGATACTGAAGAGTTCAGGACCCGAGCTGCCGAACTTGTGCTTGTTATGATCGACTATCCCAGGCGAGTCGATATCATTAGCGAGGAGCAGCTAGTGTATAATAAGAATGTAATGTCCAAGTACAATACGGATCGGTCTTTTCCTAAGTTGGTAATCTTGAACAATAAGGGGAAAGAATTAGGAAATTTATCTGGGTATAGCTCCTTCAACACTTACAAGGATACCAGCCACCATTTCGCTTTTGTAGATAAATACCTGGTTAAAAACCACTAGTTTATTTAAATAGATCCATGCCTGGAATATTGGGCATACCATCTTTAGCGACTGCTGCCAGTTCAGCTTCGTTGATTTCTGTAGCTTTGGCAATGGCTTTATTCAGAGTTAGTATGAGATAGTCCTCCAATTGCTCTTTGTCGCTCAGCAGTTCATCATCAATTTCAAGAGACTTAATTTCTCTGCTTGCCGAAATAGTAACCTTCAGCAGGCCGTCATTACTTTCTTCGTCGATTAAAACTCCTTCCAGGCGTTTTTTAGTTGCTTCTACTTTCTTTTGGGTTTCCTTTAGTTTACCCATCATTCCCATTAGATCTCCAAACATGTTTCTCTTTTTAGTTGGGTACAAATTTACTATTTTGCCAGCCGAATTAGCAAATCCATGATCCATGAAATATTCAGTTCTTTTTTCCATCCTATCTATTAGCCTCCTAATTTCTTGTAACAATAAAGAAACTTCAGAAAAACCCATGAATATTCCAGCACCAAAAGCAGATAAAATTGTCAAGAATTTAGAAATGCACGGGGATGTGAGGGTCGATAATTATTATTGGCTAAACGATCGTGAAAATGAGGAAGTGATTGACTACCTGGAAAGAGAGAATGATTACTATGAGAAGATGACCGCTCATACGAAGCAGTTTAAAAAGGATCTTTTCGAAGAAATGAAGTCTAGGATCAAAGAAGACGACGCATCTGTACCCTATTATTATAATGGGTATTACTATATCACGCGCTACGAGACCGGTAAGGACTACCCAATTTATTCGCGGAAGAAGGGAGATCTGGAGGCAGAGGAAGAGATTATGTTCGACGTCAACCAAATGGCCGAAGGGTATTCCTTTTATAACTTACGTGGTCTGAACGTTAGCAGGGATAACAAATGGGTAGCCTTTGGGGTAGATACGTTGAGTCGTCGAAAATATACGATCTATATCAAAAACCTTGAAACCGGTGAGACCCTGGATGATGCGATCACCTTAACTACCGGTGGCTCAATCTGGGCAAACGACAATAAAACGCTGTTCTACACCCGAAAGGATGAACAAACGCTGCGATCCAACCAGATATATAAACATAAAAGAGGAGAGGATCCAGAGGGCGACACACTCATATTTACCGAGGAAGATGAGACTTTTGGAACCTATGTCTACAAAACAAAGAGCCATAAATTTTTGGTTATTGGCAGTTACAGCACCTTGACATCCGAATTTCAGATCCTGGATGCTAACGATCCCGATGGCAAGTTTAGGGTCTTTCAACCACGAACCCGTGGACTCGAGTATAACATCTCCCATTTCGGGAACGATTTTTACATCTTGACCAATAAGGATAAGGCAAGCAACTACAAGTTGATGAAAACCCCCGATACCAAAACCAAAATGGAACATTGGAAGGAAGTAATAGCTCACCGCGAGGATGTGTTGCTTGAGGATGTCGACATGTTTAAAGATTTCCTCGTAGTTAGTGAACGAAGGAATGGATTGAATGAAATACGTATCAAACGTTGGGATGGGAGCCAGGATTATTACCTCCCATTCGACAACGAAACCTACACGGCTTATCCTACGCAGAATGTTGAGTTCGACACCAAGATATTACGGTACAATTACAACTCACTAACCACGCCGGCTTCAGTGATCGACTTTAATATGGAAACCAAGGAAAAGGAGATCAAGAAAGAAACGGAAGTTCTTGGTGGTAAATTTGACAAGAACAATTACGAATCCAAGCGCATTTGGGCGACCGCAGAGGATGGGACCAAGATCCCTGTTTCCATGGTTTATCGCAAAGGGATGACGCAAAGTGGCCAGAATCCTTTACTCCTATACGCTTATGGATCCTATGGAGCCACCATCGATCCTTACTTCTCATCGGTGCGATTGAGCCTCTTGGACCGTGGCTTTATTTATGCTATTGCCCACGTGCGTGGTGGTCAGTATCTGGGAAGAAAATGGTATGAAGACGGCAAACTGCTATACAAGAAAAACACCTTCACAGATTTCGTAGATGTATCACGTCACCTGATCGCGGAAAAATACACCTCCGCAAATCATTTGTACGCATCCGGTGGATCTGCCGGTGGATTGCTCATGGGCGCCGTCGTGAATTTAGCTCCTGAACTGTATAATGGCGTGGTAGCGGCTGTACCATTCGTGGATGTGGTTACAACCATGCTGGACGACAGTATCCCTCTAACCACGGGGGAATACGACGAATGGGGAAACCCAAACGAAGAAAAATACTACAATTATATCAAGTCCTATTCACCATACGACAACGTTGAAGCAAAAAAATATCCTAACATGCTGGTAACTACTGGATTACATGATTCCCAGGTGCAATATTGGGAACCTGCCAAATGGGTAGCAAAACTGCGGGAAATGAAGACAGACGATCATATTTTATTGCTGCACACCAATATGGATGCCGGACATGGCGGGGCTTCCGGAAGATTTGAGGCCCTGAAAGAGGTGGCGATGGACTATGCGTTTTTATTGGATATGGAGGGAATAAAGAAGTAATTAAATTTTTTGAAGTACCTTTGCCTTGATTTAAATGATAGGTATTTAGCCTTGATTTTTAATTAAAACTCCCTTTATGAAGAACATACAGGCCCACGAAAATGTGATAGCCCTTATTGGAAATACTCCTTTGATCAAGCTGAATCGCATTACTTCAAAGATGGCAGGTAATTTTTACGCCAAAGTGGAGGCCTTCAATCCCGGGCATTCTGCCAAAGATAGAATCGCACTTTACATCATCGAAAAAGCCGAAGAGCAGGGTATATTAAAACCAGGCGATACCATCGTGGAAACCACGAGCGGAAATACTGGATTTAGCATCGCCATGGTAAGTATTTTGAAAGGCTATAAATGTATATTGGCTGTGAGTTCAAAATCCTCACCAGACAAGATCGATATGTTGAAAACCATGGGTGCAAAGGTCTATGTGTGTCCTGCACACGTGCCCGCAGACGACCCAAGGTCGTACTATGAGGTTGCCAAGAGACTGCATGAAGAAACACCCGGATCTATTTATATCAATCAGTATTTCAACCAACTCAATATAGATGCACATTACCATACCACGGGTCCCGAGATCTGGGAGCAAACCGGGGGACAAATTACTCACTTGGTTGCATGTAGTGGTACTGGTGGTACAATTTCAGGCACTGCTCGTTATTTGAAAGAACACAATCCGAATATCAAAGTACTGGGTATAGATGCCTACGGAAGTGTAATTCAGAAATACCATGAAACCAGGGAATTGGACAAAGATGAGATCTATCCCTATCGAATTGAAGGTTTGGGTAAGAACCTGATTCCTGCTGCAACCGACTTTGATTGTATCGATTCTTTCACCAAGGTGACCGATGAAGATAGTGCGCATACGGCTCGTGAATTGGCCAAAACCGAGGGTCTATTGCTGGGTTATACCAGTGGAGCGGCCATGCAAGGTATAAAACAACTAAGTCAAGAAGGTGTTTTTGATGAAGATAGCGTGGTAGTTGTAATCTTTCCGGATCACGGTTCAAGATACATGAGTAAGATCTACAACGACGAATGGATGGAGCAACAGGGCTTCATGGATACATTGAAGCAAAAAACGAAAGCAGTACAGCACTTAAAATAATAATATTCAAACAGTTATAAAAAACCACTGTTAGTCACAGTGGTTTTTTATGTTCATTACTTCTAGGTCATGAATATGGCTAAAAACCATAAATTACTTATTTTTGCAACTTGTATTGAAACTACACCCACCAATGAGAGATTTATTTGATAAGATTTATAAAGACAAAGGACCACTTGGCAAATGGGCCGAACAGGCAGAGGGATACTTTGTTTTCCCGAAATTGGAAGGCCCTATTGGCAATAGGATGAAATTCAATGGAAAGGAAGTTATAACCTGGAGTGTAAACGACTACCTGGGACTAGCGAACCACCCGGAGATACGAAAAGTTGATGCCGAAGCAGGAGCCAAATACGGATCTGCCTATCCAATGGGAGCACGAATGATGAGTGGTCATACAGATTTGCATGAAAAACTTCAGGATGAGTTGGCTGCGTTTGTTCAAAAAGAAGCGGCGTACCTGCTCAATTTTGGTTACCAGGGAATGGTATCTACCATTGACGCTTTGGTTTCCAAGGACGATGTGATTGTCTACGATGTAGATGCACATGCCTGCATCATCGATGGGGTTCGGTTGCATTTGGGACAACGATTTACATACAAGCATAACGACCTGGAGAGTATCGAGAAGAACTTGAAGCGTGCAACAAAAATGGCTGAAAAGACCGGTGGTGGAATTCTTCTCATTTCTGAAGGAGTATTTGGCATGCGGGGTGAACAAGGGAAACTCAAAGAGATTTGTGCGCTTAAGAAAAAATACAATTTCCGCCTTTTTGTTGATGATGCTCACGGATTTGGGACACTTGGAAAAACCGGAGCCGGGGCAGGAGAAGAGCAAGGTGTTCAGGATCAGATCGATGTATACTTCGCCACTTTTGCGAAAGCCATGGCAAGCACCGGGGCGTTCATAGCAGGGGATGAGGAGATCATCAATTACCTGAAATACAATTTGCGCTCTCAGATGTTCGCAAAATCACTTCAAATGCAGCTGGTAGAAGGCGCATTGAAAAGATTGGACATGATGCGTTCAAGTACCGAGTTCAAAGACAAACTCTGGGAAAATGTAAATGCGTTGCAAGGAGGATTGCGAGAACGAGGATTCGATCTGGGAACAACCCAAAGTTGTGTTACCCCTGTTTATCTGAAAGGAAGTATTCCGGAAGCAATGGCTTTGGTGAAAGATCTTCGTGAGAATCATGGTGTATTTTGCTCGATCGTAGTATATCCTGTGATCCCGAAAGGATTGATCTTACTTCGAATGATCCCAACAGCCTCTCATACCGAACAAGATATAGAGCAAACTTTGGAAGCCTTTAGCTCCATCCGGGAACGATTGGAGAACGGAACTTACAAACGTTTGTCGGCAGCCGTAGCAGCAGCTATGGGTGAGTAAACGTACCTTAATATAAAACGAAAACCATCCGGATCCCGAATGGTTTTTTTATACAATACTTTTTCTGAAAGTACTCCGCTCTTTATGCTGAACAGGGTCGTAGTCTTTCCATAATAATTGCACCGCCGTATTTTCTATCAGTTCGGGATTGGTTTCAACGGTATGGATCCCTTTTGAATTGAATAGGTATTGCATCTCTTCAAATATGATCGCGGTGACTCCTTTGCCCTGGTATTCCGGATCGATCCCGATTAAATAAAATGCGGCCAGCTCGTTTTTCTTTTGCGCCTTCAGAATATGATACCATCCTATAGGGAATAATCTACCGTTGGCCTTTTTCAGTGCCTTACTGAAGGAGGGCATAACTACCGAAAAAGCGATCAATTTGCCGGAATTGTCTTTGATACATGTAATGTAGTCCGGGTGGATAAAACTAAAGTACTTTTCCTTATAATAGTCGATCTGGTATTGCTGAACGGGAACAAAGGTTTGAAGCGTATTGTAGGTTTTATTCAACAAGTCGAACATACTATCCACATAAGGAAGAATTTCCTTTTTATTATTGAACCTAATCACGCTTAGCTCATATCGCTGTCGAACGATCTTTGAAAATTTGGCGACTTTTTCCTTGATCGAATCGGGTATTGTGAGTTTATATTCAACCCAGGTAGCTTGTTTTTCAAATTCAAGTGCTTTAAAGTGTTCGGCATAATAGGGATAATGGTACCACGTGATCATGGTGTTGAGTTCTTCGAAACCCTGGGTTAGAATTCCAGCCTTCTCCATATTGGAAAATCCAACCGGCCCTTCGGCGTATTCCAACTGGTGTTGCCGGCCAATCTCAAACACTTTTTCCAGAAGAGCTTTGGTAACGTTCAAATCGTCAATTACATCGAACCACCCAAAACGAACCTTCTTCTTTTGTTGATCATTTACTTCAAGGTGGTTTATGATGACGGCTATCCTGCCGGCGATTTTCTTGTCTTTGTAAGCCAGGAAATAGGTCGCATCTGCATTCTGAAAAACCGGGTTCTTACTACTGTCCAGCGTTTCCATTTCGTCTTTGATCAAAGGGGGAACCCAGTACTTACAGTCGCGATACAACTGGAAGGGAAATGTGACGAATTGTTTTAACTCTTTTTGGTTAGTTACTTGTAAAACTTCAATCATAGATATTTTCTAGTCTAATCCTCCATCATCGCCTTCATCATCCACTTGTAGGCCGTCCTGACGTTTCCTTTTCTTGCTGCGCTTTTTTTCCTTTTTTAAAGCGCGGTTTTTGTTTTTTTCGACTCTTCTGGCTTCTCTTCCCGCCTTTCCTTTTTCTTCCAGGAATTCATCATCACTATGCATGTCGAAGCGATAGGCCATCCCCGCTCGTACATACCAGAGCGACGGAGTATCCTTGAAGTTGATCGTTCCCGAGAGATCAACATGAAAATTTGCATTGATCAATGCAGCTACTCCTCCGCGTAATAATTGGTCTGCATAGAAATCACTTTTAAATCCTTGATTCTCCAGAAAGATCGAGAAATAATCGTTGGTAGCATGAGTTAAGGTAATTATGTATCCATAGCTTGGGAAATCGGTGGTGACACGATCTGCAATGATGTTGGTTACCAAGACGAATCCTCCTATCCAGTTATTTTGAGTGGAGAGTACTATCTTCGGGCTAATCTGGCTATCGAGTTCTGGTGTAAAGGGGTTATCGGCAAAGTCGAAATTGGCACCGGCATAAATCGAGACGGCCGGAATGAGATCCGACCATTGCCAGCGATTATTTGCCTTCCAACTGCGAAGATTGGGTCCTTCCAAGACTTTCTTTTTATATGGATCGTAGATGAGATACTTGGCTCCAATGGTATTGCTTCTGAAATTGGAAAAGATACTTTCTGCTCCTATTCCCTGGGTATCGTTTACCTTATTCCGTTGGAAGGATCCTATGATGCTCACTTCCAATTCTTCTTTCCAAACCCCGTAGCGCGCGCTGTAATCCCAACGAAATGCATTGGTTTCAGTCCTTAGTAAGCGATGTTCTTCTTTCCCAATCGACAGCCCGGTCTCAAATTGCAGCACTTTTTTTCCCACCGAAAACGCGCCTTGCGATCCACCTGGTCTGTTGGTATTGATCATGTCGGTGTATTGTGCGAAAGTAAAAAGTGGGAGTAAAAGTAAGACTACTAGAAATCGAAGTCGGATAGTCATAGTTTTTGGGTTTACGTCAAATATATAAGATTTTATCATTTATTTAATAGTTGTATTGTTTCTTTTTGTACGGCATTGTGTACTTTTGAAAATACCAATCGGTCACTATTCATGCCGGTTGGTTTAAGAGATTAGATAAATGATTTCCTTCCTTAAAACGGTATTAATAATTCTCTTGGTATATCTTGGACTGAAGTTTTTATTTCGGTTACTAGGTCCGTACCTCATGCGATATGTGGCCAAAAAAGCAGCTCAACGTTTTGAACGCTCCTTTGGTCAATCGCCTTTTTCAAATGACTCCGCTCAATCCAGGGAAGTGCATGACATTCCGAAGAAAAATAAATCCAAGGAAAAGGTGGTGGGTGAGTACATCGATTTTGAAGAGATCGATTGATCCTGAATCCTTGAAAAGATGTCGATAACATTCCATTTTTATCTGCGCCGAATGGGGTTGGTTCTAGCATATTTTTCATAATTTCCCCACAATCTTAATCCAGGCATTCATGCATTTTAGATTCAAGAAAATGCTACCGCATCTGTCGGTATTGGTGATCTTTGTGGTGGCCGCACTAGCATACTTTCATCCGGTTCTCCAAGGCAAGGCGATATTTCAAAGCGACATAGTACAGTACACGGGAATGGCGAAACAGCAAAACGACTTTCGCGAACAAACCGGGGAAGAGACTTACTGGACCAACAGCGCTTTTGGAGGAATGCCCACCTATCAATTGGGTGCCAAATATCCCCACAATTACATCAAAAAACTGGATCTCAGCCTTCGTTTTTTACCACGTCCGGCAGACTACTTATTCCTTTATTTCCTGGGGATGTATATACTTTTCCTGGTCTTAAAACTGGACTACAAACTTGCTTTTGTGGGTGCCCTGGCTTTTGGATTTTCTACCTATCTAATCATTATCCTGGGGGTTGGACATAACGCGAAAGCACATGCCATAGCTTATATGCCGCTCGTGCTTAGCGGGGTCATACTCACATTTCGAGCCAAGTACCTGGAGGGATTCTTGTTGACCACTGTTGCCATGGCTCTGGAGTTGGTTGCCAATCATTTTCAAATGACCTATTATTTGCTGTTGTTGGTTATTTGCATTGGAATTGCCTATCTCATTGATGCCATAAGAAAAAAGATGCTTCCTCATTATTTAAAGGCGGTTGGCCTCATGGCTTTGGGAGTGCTCCTCGCAGTTGGCATGAACGCCACTAACATAATGGCTACAAAGGAATATGCAGACACATCTACACGGGGAAAAAGCGAGCTTACCATAAACCCCGATGGAACTCCCAAGGCGGTCGATGACGGTCTTGGTTACGATTACATTACCGAGTATAGCTATGGGATTCTCGAAACTTTTAACTTGTTCATACCGAACTTCATGGGAGGAGGATCCAACGATTCCTTTCCCGATGATTCCCGCGCAGTACAGGAGGTAATGAAAATGGGAGCTACTCCGCAGGAGGCACGGCAGTTTGTCAATGAACAAATTCCGTTGTACTGGGGTGATCAACCTATTGTGGCCGCTCCGGCTTACTTGGGAGCCGTAATCCTGTTTCTCGCGATCTTAGGTTTATTTCTGATACGAGGCCGAATGAAATGGTGGATCGTTTCGGGTATAGTGTTGAGCCTTGTGTTGTCCTGGGGTAAGAATTTCAGCGTTATCACCGATCTATTCATAGAATATGTGCCACTCTACAATAAATTTCGGGCTGTTTCATCGATTCAGGTGATTTTGGAATTGTTGTTCCCATTATTGGCTATGCTTGGGCTTTATCAATTTTTCAACGATTTCCATCAGAAGAAAGTTCGAAAGAAGGCCTTGATGTATTCGGCAGGTATATTAGGCGGATTGGGAGTTTTGTTCATTTTGCTGAAATCGCAGCTCTTCTCCTTTTCAAGTCCCTACGACGGGCAGATCATCGAACAAATGGGAATCCCTTTTATGGATGCTGTGCGGGACGACAGGATGCATGTAATGACCATGGATGCCATACGATCGGTTGTATTTGTGCTGCTTGCCGGAGGCGTGTTATGGTTTGTTCTTGACAAGAAACTGAAGGAATCGTACGCGCTGGGAATAATTGCACTACTGCTGTTGATCGATCTGGTAGGAGTAGATAAAAGGTATGTGAACGAAGATAATTTCGTTACAGCCCGATTGATGGATAACCCTTTTCCCGAGAGTCCGGCAGATACCGAGATATTGAAGGATGACGGTTATTTCAGGGTTTATGACGCTAGCCGTTACGCTTTCAGCAGCGGGCAGGCCAGTTTTTATCACAACGCTCTTGGTGGTTACCATGCCGCCAAACCTGGGCGTATCCAGGACCTGGATGACTTCTACCTGGCAGATGGGGACCCTGGTGTCCTCAACATGCTAAACGTAAAGTACATCATTGTTCCCGATAAAGAGGGTAGGCCATTGGTCCAGGAAAATCCTTTTGCTCACGGACCCGCATGGTTCGTGGAAAATGTTTTGCCTGCTGAAAACGCCAACGAGGAGATCCTGCTACTGGATAGTTTAGACACCCGCACTACAGCCATAATCCATACCGAATTCATCGATAAGATACCCACCAGGAGCATCGCAAGAGACAGTATGGCTGTGATAGACCTGGTGAGTCATCAGCCAAATAAACTGGTATATCAAACAGAAACCCAGACAGACCAGCTTGCTGTATTTTCTGAAGTTTATTATCCGAAAGGATGGAACGCTTACATCGATGGAACTCCCGTAGATCATTTTCGGGCCAATTATGTGCTGAGAGCCTTAGTCGTTCCTAGCGGAGTGCACCAGATCGAATTTCGGTTTGAGCCGAAAGTAGTTGAGACCGGATCGAAAATAGCGCTTGGGAGTAGTGCGTTTTTCCTGATGATAATGTTGGGAGGATTGTTTCTGTACTTCAGAAAAGTGAATCGTACAGTTGATTCCTAATGAAAATGAAGCGCGTACTCATCATTTGTTATTACTGGCCACCAGCAGGTGGACCTGGAGTTCAGCGCTGGTTGAAGTTCGTAAAATACTTTCGTGATTTCAATATCGAACCCATAGTTTTTGTGCCAGAAGGAGCCAATTATCCTATCACCGACGACAGCCTTTCTTCCCAAGTTCCTCAAGGTGTTGAGATCATCAAACGTCCCATTAAAGAACCCTATCGTTTTGCCCGATGGTTTTCTAAAAGGAAAACACAAACGCTGAGTAGCGGGACCCTCACCGAAAAGAAGCCTTCCTGGCTCGAACGAATGCTGCTCTACATACGGGGAAACTACTTCATTCCGGACGCCCGAAAGAATTGGGTGGATCCATCTGTAAAATACCTGCTGAAATATCTGAAAGACCAGGGGATCGATACCGTTGTAACCACAGGACCACCGCACAGTCTGCATCTTATTGGACTTCAGCTTAAAAAAACCCTGGATATTAAATGGCTGGCCGATTTTAGAGATCCATGGACAACCATTCATTATCATAAGTCTTTGCGACTTTCTAAGAGCTCCAGGGAAAAACACAAAAGACTCGAACAGGAGGTGTTGAAAGGCGCAGATCATATTGTTGTTACCAGTCCCACTACCCTGGAGGAATTTAAAGCCATCACCACCAAGCCCGTTGATGTTATCACCAATGGCTTCGATGATGAAGTGGGTTCCAACTCCAAATTGGACAATCACTTCAGCCTGGTGCATGTTGGAACCTTACTGAGCAATCGAAACCCGGAGGCACTTTGGAGTGTGCTGGCTGAGTTATGCAAGGAGCATGAGGATATTGCCAAGTCACTTCGCATCAGGTTGGTAGGGAAAGTAGGGAAGGAGGTGCTGGAAACTTTGCATGACCTTGGCTTAGGTACTAACCTTGAAATAAGTGGTTATGTTTCACATGATGCGGCAATTCAGGCGCAGCAGAGTGCCCAATTATTACTGTTAATTGAAATGAATAAGCCGGAGACCCGAGCGATCATCCCTGGTAAACTATTCGAATACCTGCGCGCTCGAAGACCAATCATTGCCATTGGACCACATGGCAGCGATATCGAACCTATTCTGAAAGAAACAGGAGCCGGCGAATTTTTTACCTATTCCGAAAGACAAGAACTGAAGCAAGAAATACTTCAGTGTTTCGATCTTTTTAGTACGGGCACCTTGAAAGTGACATCTTCCGGAGTTCAGAAATACCATCGGCGCAATTTAACGGGTCGCATGGCAGCATTGATAAGAAGTTTGAATCCATGATAAAAACGAAACCCCCGATCCTCGTAGAACGATTCACAGGGGTTTCTCACTAACCAACCAAAAAATTATAATCCGCGACCTCTTCTTGGAGTTGCTCCTTTGGAACGGGAAGGCGCACTTTTGCGGCTTACCGAACTCTTGGATCGCGATGGGGCACTTTTCTTATAGTTGCTGCTCTTTCTTGAAGCAGTTGAATTTCTCTTACTAGGAGCGCTACTTCTGTTAGCAGACGACTTCCTGTTGGGAGTTGGATGCTTGTAATTGCTACCCTTGTTGCTTGACCTTTTACTCACCGAGCTTTGCGGTCTTGACTTCATAGCAGTTCCTCTGGACGAAGGACGACTGCTAACCGAATTCTTCCGATTGGTATTACTTCTGAAGGTTTTATCCTTTTTCGCAATACCTCGAGAAGTAGGTCTTCCATTTACACTGTTATCCCTGCGGGTGTCCTTCTTAGCGATTCCTCGAGAAGTAGGCCTTTCATTTACACTATTATCCCTGCGGGTGTCCTTCTTGGCAATACCTCGGCTCGTTGGCCTACCCTTCAGGCTGTTGCTTCTATTCACGTCCCGTGCGAGGGATTTGTCCTTTCTGGCAATGCCTCTGGACGTAGGTCTTCCTTTTACATTGTTATCTGTGCGATCATTGCGGTTTACGCGATCGGACCTGTTTCCAATACCTCGTGATGAATTTCTGTCTACACGGCTATTACTTCGTCTAAGATCATTTCTTGTATCTCTTCGTCCACCGCTATAAGCCGAATTACGCCTGTTAGGATTGTAATCCCGGTTGACCGCAGTTCTACCATTCTTATAGTGAACTCGACTTCCAGGACGATAGAAGTCTCTTCTACCATTGATATACGATCTGTGTCCGCTTCTGTAATACTGTCTGTGGTACGCAAAGGTGAACCGAACTGGGCTATAAAATCGTCTGTATGGGTAATCGTAAACAATACAGCTGGTATAAATAGGACGTACGTAGTATACGTGCCATGGTCTGTAAACATAGGTTCTATACCAAGGGCTGATATACCCCGTACAGTAGTCAAAATATCCATAGTTGTTATAGAAGACACGTAAACCCCCTACGCGCACTATACGACGGTTGGTATACCGAATCTCTACATCACCTGCCTGGATGATACGACCGTATTCATCATAGTAAATGGGTACATCCTCAACCTGTATCACAGCACCGTAGTCGTCGTACTGCACATAGGCATCGTAGTCGTATCCCGAATTGAACGAGACACTCACCCCTGGAGTATTCACATTTACGTTCACCCCGTTTCTACTATTAGGCCCTAGATAGACAAAGTCGAATTGCCCGTCTGGGAAGACAGAGAACTCCACGCCACCTTCCACGAAGATGTAGGACTTTCCGTCATAATAATTCAGGGTGCTTTCTGCCGAATTCTCACTGGCCGCATTCACTGCGAAGCTGGCGAGGAAGAATCCTAAAACGAGTGCTGTTACTTTTTTCATAATTTCAATTTTAAAGGTTTGTACTTGCCAAATTATTTTGGTTGGGCGTGTACACTTTACTAATTACCAACGACCGTGCCAAAAATGGAAAGGCCTGATTTTATGGGATATACAGCTTGGACTTATATTGGTTCCCAAAGGTTTAATTGCAAGTTGTCATTCAGAACCAAGAGAAGATTCTCTTTTTCAACTCTTTTTTTGATCCTTCGGTCATTATGCTCCCTCTGAACAACAGAAGGATTTTAAAACAAAGAAACCCTCCGCGGCTCGAGAGAGCGTAGGAGGGTTTTCAAAAAACTAACCAACCAAAAAACTATATTATCTTGTCTTTCTTATTTTATTCCTACGGCCGTAATGTCCGTCATCATCATCCCAGTCATCATCCCAATCATCATCCCAGTCATCATCTCCGTAGTCATTATATGTATACCAATTAGTGTGCCAAAAATCATCGTTATGACGATTAATGATACCGAATCTGTTTCTGATGTTTCCAAAACGATCGTACTGAAGGGTCATTCCACCTACCTGGACCATATAGCCTCGTTTGTGGAAAATAGGAACGGTTCCTATTTGCTTCACCTTTCCGTTTCTTTTGTACGAGATACAGATTCCGTTCACACCAATGATGTTTCCAAAAGGATCTGTGTCCACACGTATGGGTCGAAATCCTCTTCGATATTTACCGCGTGGGCGACTCTTTCCGTAGTAATTCATCTTGTGAACACGTCGATTCTTTCTGTAGGGTTTTCCGTAGAATTGATCGGTGAAACCAAAAGTTCCATCGGTATAGACCGTAAAGAGGACACCATTTTCTACAAAACGTACAGATTGCGATTTGTAATAGCGATGCTTGTTCCCCTTCTTTACGACTACACCATCATGTCGTTGTGCCATTGCTTCTGTAGCTACTCCTCCCAGGAATATGGCTACAAGTAATAATGCATTTCTCATAATTAATGTATTTGGGTTATGTCACACATTAGCGGTGTGACCTACGCTATTTGGTTAGAGGGAACCAATAGCCGTGCCAAAGATGTAAAACCCTTATAAACAGTAGAGTTACAGAGATTCAATTATGTGGAATTGTTTATCGAACGATAAATTTATCGGCTTTTAAAAGCCTATTTTCAGAAAAAACCTGGTAGAAATAGAGTCCCGAAGGATAGTCCATTGCATCGAGAATCATGGTGTTATTAACTATGATTTCCTCCTTTATCAGCTTTCCCTGCACATCCACAATTCTTACCATATCGAAGAGCCCTTCCGAAGAAAATTGAAGGATGGATTGGTTGGTTACAGGATTCGGGTATAATACTACTTCGGGTAACTCAAAGTCACTTACGTTTAATGTAGTATTGTCACAGGAGGTAGCACCATTGAAGAAGGTAACTATTCCATTGTCTGTGAAGCACACCAGGGC